>CAYQTZ010000352.1:0-3529 GCA_964420565.1 uncultured Hyphomicrobiales bacterium | reverse complement strand
TACTTCCATCATTCATTTTAAGGGGGAAAGTACCCGAAGAAGCTCGATCAACGAAGTGAAGCTATTTTACGAGGCAATGCAGATATTTGCAGAAAAAAATAACAAGGGATCGAAGCTCTTGATGTATTTTATCAAGATGGGTATCGTTTTGCGATCAATGCTTGAATACTTAAGCAAATACAGGCGTTCAGTCCTTGTTATATTCGTAGATCTTATCGCTATCAACTTAGCAATGCTAATTGCTACAAAAGTGCGGTTCGGGGAGTTTCTTGGATTTCCTGATTATGCGTATCCTTTAGTGTTCATAGTAATTTCGCTTTTGATGTTCCTCTCCATGTTCTCTGTGGGTGAGTATTTCGAAGGCAAGCCATCAGTGCCACGGTCATTTTATGGATTGATGGTGTGCTTCTTTGTGCTCTCGTCCCTGACATACTTCTTTAATGAATATGCTTTTAGCCGCGGAGTGATATTAATGACTATTGGTATTTCAGTTATTTTTTCGGGTGTTATCCGATCATTATTATCGCTGTATGATAAAATCTCTGGCAACGAATCCGTTAGAAGAATTGCGATTGTCGGGATGAATGAACACACAAGCGAAATAATTGAAAAATTACAAACTTTCGAAAACTGGAACGTAGATATTGTCGGGATAGTTTTTGCCCGCAAACAAAGTAAAAGCATCGAGACAAATCTTCCAATACTCGGAAATGTAGAATATTTGCCGAGGATCATCGAAGACAATGATCTTCAGGATATAATTATCACAGAAACGGATTTGCAGGGAAGAGAGATAATTGAAATGATAAGTAAAGTCTCTAACCCGAATGTGAGATTCCACGTGGCTCAGGAATTCGATGATGTACTGGCAGCTAGCATTATAAATAAAATTGCTGGTATCCGCCCGGGTATGCAGTCTTACAACCTTGCCAAACCAAGATACCGATTGATGAAACGTCTTGCGGATATAATAATATCCGTTTTTCTTTTGACATTTGGATTACCCTTTGTATATTTAACTTTGCGAAAAAACAAAGATTTGGTAAAAGATCTCCGGAAGGTTTTTTTAGGGCAAAAGTCGTTTATCGGACTTTACCCTATTGACAATAGAAAAAGCACAGTGGCAAAATCGGGAATGATCAGTCTGGCAGGGTTGAGCAACCCCAAGACCTTGACTGAAGATGCCATCAGGATTTTGAATAAATATTATTTAAAACATTATAATATGATCTTAGATATATCAATTTTTATTAAATACATAATGGGAAAAAATAGTGGCAACTAATTACATATTGGAATTCGAGAAGCCGATAATCGAACTCGAGCAAAAGATCGAAGAAATGAGAGGGCTTAGCGATTCTCTTAATATCGGCTCTGAGATCAAGTATCTGGAAGACAAAGTGGAAGACCTCCGCAAAGATATCTTTACAAATCTTACCAGATGGCAAAGAGTGCAACTTGCGAGGCATCCAAACCGTCCGACAACTATGGATTACATAGAGAATATTTTTACAGATTTTATGGAGATACATGGAGACAGGAAATTCAAAGATGATCCTGCCATAATTACTGGTATGGCTAAGTTAGGCGGCACATCAGTTGCCCTTGTTGGCCATCAGAAAGGGCGAGACACTAAGACAAATCTATACAGGAACTTTGGTATGCCCAATCCTGATGGTTATCGCAAGGCAAATAGATTTTTCAGATTGGCAGAAAAATTCGGCAAGCCAATCCTTTGTTTCCTCGATACCCCGGGAGCTTTCCCTGGTATTGAAGCAGAAGAACGCGGTCAGGCAGAAGCAATAGCCCAGAATCTCTTTCTGATGGCTGAGCTTAGAGTGCCGATCATTGTCATAATTATTGGCGAGGGGGCATCTGGCGGAGCTATCGGTATTGGAGTGGGTGATCGCATACTTATGCTTGAAAATTCATGGTACTCAGTGATCTCTCCAGAATCTTGCTCATCTATTCTATGGCGTAGTTGGGATTACAAAGAGCAGGCAGCCGAAGCATTGAAACTTACGGCAGAAGATCTGAAAAAACAGAATATAATAGATGATATAATTCCCGAGCCTATAGGCGGTGCCCACAGAAAACCAGATGATATATATGAAACTGTGTATAAAAAACTAACCGCAGAAATAAAAAAACTTAAATCAATAAAACCAGACAAACTCGTCAGAAAACGTAGAGAAAAATTTTACGCTATGGGTGTCTGGACTGAAGAAAAATAAAGGAATAGGTGATAATTGAAACAGATATATTTATTTTTTAAAGGCGTGATAATCGGCTTTGCTAACGTCATACCCGGTGTGTCCGGTGGCACAATGGCATACATCATGGGTATCTATGAGCAGCTTACTGGAGCAATCGGAGATTTTCTGATAAAGAAAGATGACAGAATAAAAAATATGGCATTTCTCATCGTTGTTGGTTTTGGAGCAGTTACGGGTATTATTTTATTTGCCCGATTCTTTTCGATGATGCTTACTGCAGATGATCTGAAATTATATACATACTTCTTTTTTGTCGGTTTGATAGTTGGCTCTATTCCATTCATCATCAAAATGCAAAAAGATATGCGACCAAAACCGGCAAGATTGGCTCTACTTTTCATTGCTATGGCAGCTATCATTGGTTTATCTTTTGCTGGTGGGCAATCAGCTCTGACTCAAACTCCAGAAGTGAAAGATGTATGGCTTGGTATGTTCAAGATCACAGATATTGATTTTGCGTATGCTATTTGGCTTTTTGCTTGTGGGTTGATGGCAGCCGGCTCTATGGTTTTGCCTGGGTTTTCCGGCTCGGCTTTGCTGATCAGTCTTGGAGAGTATCAGAATATACTTTACTTTGTAGATCAGCGTATGTTGGTTCAAATTGGTATAGTAGGACTTGGGGCGGTGCCAGGAATTATCTTTTTTGCTAAGATCATCAATATCATGCTGAAAAAATATCCTTCAGCTACCAATTATTTCATACTTGGTCTTGTACTTGCTTCTATTTATCAAGTGGCACTTGAGCTGAGAAGCGTTGCCGACAGTAGCTTGAACATCATCTTTTTCTGCGTAATATCTCTTACTGTTGGCTTTATAATGTCATATTTTCTTAGTAAAATATCCGTTAAAAAAAATAATGTCTCATAAAGCCAATATCCTGTATATCTGGAAAAGTCCATATCCATGGGACGTAAGAGTGGAGAAAATATGCACTACCCTGCGGGATGCTGGTCATACTGTAACTATACTCGCTCGCTGCGGAGACGGACAGCAATCTGAAGAAATACTTGACGGGATGAAGATCATTCGTGTTGGTTGCGGCAAGCCATGGGTGCTATCGAATCCAATCTCGATGAATCCCTTATGGAAAAGCGCCATCAGCAAAGCTATTGAAACAGAAATGACTGATATTATTATTCCCCGCGAGATAATGCTCGCAAAAGCTGCTGCGTTTTCAGCAAGTAAGAAAAACATCCCAGTCATAATGGATATGGCTGAGCATTATCCTGCAGCAATGAAAAGCTGGAAAAAAT
>CAYQTZ010000351.1:0-3549 GCA_964420565.1 uncultured Hyphomicrobiales bacterium | reverse complement strand
GTATCTGTCCGCTTAAAGAGCCAGGTTCTGCAGAATATGCCCTTACTGAAAAATATGCAAGCATCAGAAAGGCAAATAGTATTATTTGTTTATTCATTTTTATGTTCATAATATTTAAAATGGTTGTGGTGGCAAATTATCAAAATCTACTTCTATATCGAGATCGTTTATTGTTTGTCCTCTTAGTATCTCTACAGGGGTTGGCTGCGATCTATCACCGGTAACAGTATAAACCCCTATAGCAATTTGGCTGGTAATAGCATCCGTAAATTGCAACGCTACGGCTATGTATTCTATTGTAACTGGCGTATCAGTGATCTCAATAGAATAATTAGCATTATCTACATAAAAAGGCAGCGATTCCATGGTAAAATATGCGTTACCAGAAAGCAATTCAGTCATAATATCTTTGGGTGGATAATCTTTGAATGCTACTACACGCACGGCAAAGACGGAATCCTCTGGAGGCCAGTTCTCGCTACCTCCGACAAAAGTGATCTGCCCGCCAATAAATGATTTTTCATCAGGCGAGGGCGGTTCCAGACCTTCCTGACAAGAAGCAAGAAATACGAATAACAGTCCTAAGAAAATCAGCTTCAGAGAGTTTCGAGCCATATTCATAAATATTCTTTACATTAATAAAATGAAATTGATAATAAATTCAAAATACTAAAATAAAAATAAATTGCTTAAATGACATGAAAATATTAGGCAAGCAGTTTTCTGAATAAATATATTTATAAACGTCAGAAGATCAATTCTCAAATATGACAATAGAGTATTATTAATTAAACCACTATCAACTAAAAGTGCTTAGTTTTTGCTAAAGTTTAGGATAATAAATTTACATCGCAATTTTTGGAACTTTCCTGAATAAATTGTATTTTAATAAAATATTATTTATTGATCAAAGGAATACTATGAGCGAATACAACAGAAGACAATTCATGAGAACTGGTGCTGCTGCTGGTGCAGCTTTAGCTTTGACAAATAAATCAAAATCACAGAATATCCCATTTTTCAATGGACCAGTTTATGATTTAGTAGCTGTAAAAGGTGGAGAGCCTGCTCAGATGTACGACCTTGCCATTGGCTCTATGGGCGGTCTGGGTATGTTCATTAAGAAAGGCGATACTGTGGTCGTCAAGCCTAATATCGGTTGGGATACAAGCCCGGAGCGCGCCGCCTGTACTAATCCTGAGCTTGTGGGCAGAATAGTAAAGAACTGCTATGAAGTAGGAGCCAAGGAAGTCCGCGTTTTTGATTATACTTGCAATGACTGGGAGAATTGCTATAAAAACAGCGGTATAGAGAAAGCCGTTAAAGATGCAGGAGGGAAGATCTTTCAGGGAAACCTCGAAAAATTCTATCGCGAAGTAACTATTCCAAAAGGAAAACAGCTAAAAAAAGAAAAAGTTCACGAGCTAATACTTGATTCTGATAAATTCATAAATGTACCTGTGTTAAAGAATCACGGCGGGGCTATACTTACCATTTCTATGAAAAACCACATGGGTATAATCTGGGACCGCAGATACTGGCACCGCAATGACTTACACCAATGCATTGCTGATTTTGCTACATATATGAAGCCGACATTAAATGTTGTTGACGCATACAGAGTGATGAAGCGCAACGGACCAAGAGGTGTCTCTGTGGATGATGTGGTACTTATGAAATCCCTGATCATCTCAACAGATCAAGTTGCCGCAGATGCTGCCGCAGCTAAGATATTCGGCATGGAACCCAAAGATATACCTCACATCAAGATAGCTCATGAAATGGGAGCTGGCACAATGGACTTTGATAATTTAAGGATAAACAGGATCAAAGTATAAACGATGAATTTAAAATATCTTAAGCCAATCAGAGTAGCTGTCTCGCTGCTATTCTTTGCTATTATTGCAATATTATTTTTAGACATCAGCCATAATCTGCCACAGGAATTTTATGATATAGCTCTGTATCTACAATTAATGCCTGCATTAGTAAAAGGCGGGATCACAGGTTTCGCATTTTTTGCTGTGATAATGCTTACTATCAGTTTCGGCAGGGTGTATTGTTCCTCAATTTGTCCGCTTGGCACATATCAGGATTTCATTTCGCGTATAGGAATGAAATTCAAAAAAAGAAAAAAGTATAAATACTCTAAGCCGCAGGATATTCTCAGATATTCCATAACAGCGGTAACGTTTATTTCATTTTTTGCCGGCACTATGTTTGTTTTCAATTTGCTTGACCCATATAGTTTATTTGGCAAGATATTCTACAATTTTTTCCGTCCTATCTTAATATTCATCAATAATATTTTTGCAGAGCTTTTCCATTCTTTTGGTTCTGCTTACTTTCACCACACAGAAATGATTGAATATAATGGTGCGATGATTCTCGTCGTTGGGCTAATGTTCGCTTTAGTTACTGTAATGGCAATATTCCGCGGGCGACTTTATTGCAATACTATTTGCCCCGCTGGAGGATTGTTATCTTTAATCTCAAAAATGTCTTTCTTTCGGCTTGATTTCAAAGATGAAGCCTGCGCTGTATGCGGTGCATGTGCCACGGTTTGCAAAGCTGAGTGCATAGATATAAAAAACAGAACACTTGACTTTACACGTTGCATTAGCTGCTATAACTGTCTTACGGCATGCCCTGAAAATTCCTTCGAGTTTAAATCATTTAAAAACAAGGCTAATATAAATCAGGATCACGAAAGCAAAGTTGACTTGAATAAGCGGGCAATGATAACTGGCTCAACTGCTGTAGGAGCCCTCGCCATGCTTTCCACCAAAATAGTTTTTGCAAATACAAACAATGATTTCAGGGAAAGAGATGGCCTCAAGCCAGTACTTCCTCCGGGAGCTAAAAGCTTAAAACACTATACTAAGCATTGTATCGCCTGCCAGCTTTGCGTTAGTGCCTGTCCGACTGGAGTAATACAGCAAAAATTTTACGATTTGCCTGACCTTGGATTAATGCAGCCGAGAATGGATTACATCAAGAACTTCTGTACTTATGAATGCACCAGATGTGGAGAGATATGTCCCACAGAAGCTATATCTCCGCTTACAATAGAAGAAAAAAAGACAACTCAAATAGGCTACGTTGAACTCGATAAGCATATATGTATTGTGTTTGCCGATGAAACCGATTGCGGCGCATGTTCGGAGCATTGCCCAACCAAAGCTGTTTATATGGTGCCATGGAGAAATATCAGAGCGCCAGAGATAAACCCTGACATTTGTGTAGGTTGCGGAGCCTGCGAATTTGCCTGCCCCACTATGCCACATAAGGCAATTTATGTCATTAGCAACACAAAGCACAAGAAGGCAGAAAAGCCAAAGCAAGAAAAATTAATACACGAAGAAGAAGAAGATTTCCCATTTTGATTAATGATCATTTGCGGAAGTAATATCATGATCATACCTCGATCCACTCTTACGAAGAGACGATGTCCAATATTATCAGATATTTACGCTGAGATCATACCTCTAATCATTATCCATTCTTACCAGTCGCCAGCCACAAACCTCCAGAAACCATATGCCGACC
>CAYQTZ010000350.1:0-3550 GCA_964420565.1 uncultured Hyphomicrobiales bacterium | reverse complement strand
CCCCGAGAGGGCTCGAACCTCTACTCTTCTGATCCAGAGTCAGACGTGTTGCCAATTACACCACAGGGCATTTATCATTTACGTTCAAAAAACGTTTACAATATTAAGAAAACGTTTTGATATAACCAAAAATAATTATATTTATTTTCACAGCTGTCCAAAATAAATTCGAAAAAGATCAAAGATTGAGCAATACTGAGCATATTCAAGCAAAAATCAGCAAAATTAAAACTTAACCCCCTACAAAAATAAAGTCAGAAAAGAGTTAACTGTGCCTGATAGTCAATTGCGGTATCCTCAACCTCAAATGGTTTGTTAAGCCAAAGCATAAGATCAATTTTAACAAATAAGTTTAACCGGAGAAAAGCAGTTAAATTGGACAAGCACCACTTATATTGCGATATCCTTCTGAGGAATTTTAAAAACAGTATTGTTATCATCGCAGTTCATATCTGGATCAAGACAGCATTTGGACTTGTCCCGACAAATGACTTGGTCTTTAATATCTGCTTAATTTCTTTTTGCTTAAATTTTGCTATGGCGCTATAGTGATCCAATAGCTTCATGTAAAATTCCTGAAATATATGCCAATCCTTTTAAAGATTAATGTAGGATAAACTGCTTTTGCTCGGTGCTTTCAGTAATCCCAAGTGGTTTAGATTGTCTGTCGCTGACTTTAAACCATTACAGATTTCTCATAGTGAATTTGATCCAGAAAAATGCAAAAACAGCATCGGAATCAGATGTATCCTGCTATTTATTCCTTTGTTATACTTGTTACTATCATATTTCTTGACGATACTTCTGAATAAATACTTGTCTATGGTATTGATTATTTGAGAAAATAGTGTTATTTTTACTATTGTTAAAGACCTTTCTTTGTTATTTCAAAATCTAACTTTTACAAATTTTGGTCTTTAGCTCTATTTTTTTTGTATATTAATAGTTAGTTGTAAAGTAAAACAAGTATTATATCAGGAATTTTTATGTTTATCAAAATCACAACTCTATGGCTAAGTATATTCTTATTTTTATTCATTGGTACAACTCTGAACTCTCAGGATTTTGAAGCGATTAAGAAACAGTATGATCATGCTTATGGCAGCGGTTTCATAGAAAACAAAGGTCAATGGGATCAGAATATTATCTATGCCCACAAGGGAATCAATAAGAATGTTATCATTGCAAGCGGAAAAATTATCTATGATTTTTTCGAAATTCATCCCGAAGACAGTAGCAAGGCAGGAAGCGTTTTATCAATGAATTTTAATGATCTTTCTAATGAGCTTAGAATTATCCCTTGTGATGAATACAGCTATCATTATAATTATTTTATTGGCGATAATCCTGATAATTGGGCAAAAAATGTTAAGATATACGAAAATATCAAGTTACAAAACATTCATGAAAACATTGATCTTCTGATGACTTTAGATAATAAAATGCTTAGATATGATCTTATTGTCAATCCTGGTGGCGATCCTTCAGATATTTCATTTACTTATGAAGGTCAGGACGAAATTGTATTAAACGATAAAGGCAATATTGAATTAAGAGTAGGCGATAATATAATCGAGAATAATTCTTTATACGCCTATCAGAAGGTGAATGGATTAAAAAAGCAAGTGGATTGCAAGTTCAAAATAACCGACAATGAAGTATCTTTTGTTCTTGGAAATTATGATAAAGATATTACATTAGTGATAGACCCCATAGTGCTATCTTCCTTTTTTGGAGGGAGTGATCGCGATTTATTCTCAAGTATTAAAATGGATAAAAATGGAGATTTTTTCTTAGTTGGCACAACCGATTCTGATGATTTCTATATAACCCCCGGAGCTTATAAAAAAGAAAAGGATTTTTATTCAGTAGCCGCAATATCAAAAATCAGAATATCCGGGGACAGCACGGAACTTCTTTTCTCAACATTTTATGGAGGAAGTGGTGGCGATGGTGGTTCTGACATATATGTTGGCGATAACTATATATATTTTACTGGTTATACACGATCATACGATTTCCCGAAAGTAAAATCTATTAATTATGAATTATCAGGCGGAGAAGATTGTTACGTTGTAAAAATGAATGATTCTCTTAATAATATTGAATACTCCACAATATTTGGAGGAAATCTAAATGATATTTCTAAATCTATTGATGTTCAATCTGGTGAAGCATATATAACAGGACATACAAAATCAACAAATTTCCCGACTACACCATCTTGCTTTCAGAATAAAAGTGCTGGCCTGGAAGATGCTTTTGTGTGCAAATTATCTTATTCCGGCAATAGTTTGCTTTATTCAACATATATTGGAGGCTCAGGCAGCGATCTGCCATTTAAAATACATGTAAATAATAAAGCTGCTGTAATAGGAGGCACAACAACATCCAGCACTATAGAAAATATCAAATTTGGTTATGATCTTACTGGTAATGGCACTTGGGATGGCTTTATTACCAAGGTTGGTAAAACTGGTAATAATCTCGAATATTTCACTTTCATTGGTGGAACAAATGCCGATTTTCTATGGGATTTTGATGTTGACCCGACAAATGGAGATATATTCTTTATAGGTGATGTTGATTTTGATAAAAATATGAAGAACTTTCCAAAAACTAAGTTAGGAGATTCGACATTCAAAGGAATGTTTGATTGCTTTATTGGTAAGCTTAGTCCTACTGGCTCTGAAATGAAAGTGATGAGTATTTTGGGTGGAAGCCAGAATGATAACATTTCATCTGTGGTTTTCGAACCTAATAGCAATAGTTTATATGTTACCGGCTATACTCAGTCAAAAGATTTCCCTGTAACTGAAGAGTTCTTGCATAAAGTTGATAATTCAATTGATCCTTTTATCAGCATCTTAGAACCAGACAGCTTGAGCCTTAAATACTCGACTATTATTTTGTCTCCTGGCAGTGATATGTTCAGCGGTTCTATAATACTACAAGATAACGCTTATCCTATTATCTTATCTCTCACTTCAAAAGAGTATTATCCGATAATAGGGAAACCTATACAAAGCTCATTAGCAGGATATAATGACTCTTATTTCTTCAAGTATGTAATAGGCAATATAATATTAGATTCTGAATTTGCTAATATATGCACTGGCGACGAAATACCTATCTCGTGGAGAATTAGCAAAAATTTAGAAAAGACAGATCAATTAGTTCAGATAAAACAACAATCTAAAGAAAATTGGATCAATATAGGTAGCCGTTCCGGCGGCACAAATCTGACAGTTACTATTCCAGATCATATAGGGTCCGGTGATGACTATATGCTCAGGATCACTCACCCATCTGGCTTACATTCAAATGAGTTTGGGCCTTTTGCTATTCATTCATCACCAGAAATTCTTGATTTTACTACAAGCACTGGAGAAACTACTGTCTGCGAGAATGATCATTTCCAACTTATTGCTGAAACCAATGAAGATAATCTTGATTTTGTTTGGTTTCACAATGGAATAGAAATTAGCGAAGGTAACCAATCATATTTAGAGTTTAATGACATCAAACCGGAAGATTCGGGAAAATATTG
>CAYQTZ010000349.1:0-3555 GCA_964420565.1 uncultured Hyphomicrobiales bacterium | reverse complement strand
ACAGGTGAAATAGTGGAATCATTAAACGGCTTGCTGAACCGCGATATAGACCTATTTATCACATCAGGTGATAATACTGTCATGCTTGCCTTGCCTACTATTGCAAAGATTTTGAAAAAAAAGAAAATCCCTTATTTTACTAATACATTCTCAGATGTAGAGCTGGGAGCATTCCTTTCTCTTGGGGCTGACTATTACGAAGTAGGCAAAAAGACAGCTGAATTATTCAAACAAGTTGCTTCTGGTACAGATCCTAAGAATATTCCAATAAATAATTTCATCCCCGAAAAACTATATTTGAATATAAAACTTGCTAAAGAAATGAGTATCAAAATTCCCGAAAATGTTGTAAAAAAAGCAAACAAAATATTGAGGTAATATAATGATAGAGATCAAAAATTTTCATAAGAGATTCAATCCCGGCACCGTAAACGAAGTTTATGCTCTAAGAGATATAAACCTGACAATTAATGACGGGGAGTTTGTTACTATTATCGGTACTAATGGCTCAGGTAAATCAACACTGCTGAACGCTATCGCCGGGAACTTTTTCCCTGACGAAGGTGAAGTGATCATTGATGGCAAAGATGTAACCTATATGCACGATCATCAACGGGCAAAATATATATCACGCGTATTCCAGAATCCATTCAGCGGCACTGCACCCAAGATGACAATAGCTGAAAATCTCCACATGGCAAAGCTCCGCAGCTCTTCGCGAGGGATCAGGATAGGTCTTAACTCCTCTCAACTAAAACAATATGCCGAAGATGTAAAGCAGCTCGAAATGAATCTGGAGGACCGTTTAGAAAACGTGATAGGCACTCTATCCGGCGGGCAAAGGCAGGCACTTACTTTGCTTATGTCCGTTATCACCAAGCCAAAAGTGTTGCTTCTCGACGAGCATACTGCCGCACTCGACCCAAAATCTGCCTCACAAGTAGTTAAGCTGACTAGAAAATTCATTGAAAGGGAAAACCTGACAGCTTTTATGGTTACTCACAGTATGCAGCAGGCACTCGACCTTGGCGACAGAACAATAATGATGAACAGAGGATTTATTATTGACGACATACCTGCTGATGATAAGAAATGGCTTACAGTAGATGACTTACTCGACAAGTTCGCCGAGCTACGGAAGCAGGAAAAACTAACAGAAGAGATGATGGGCAGTCTAATGAATGAATATCTATAAATATAGAATCCTCGCATAATATCCTCCCTCTTGAAAGAGTGGAAGTCCTATGCTATTAAACTCTTATGCTAAAAGCTGGCCGCTCTAAAATATATACACCCCTCGATCCCCTTTTGCAAAGAGGTGAAGCAAGATAAAACTCCGCCTCTTACTTGCTATTTTCATAATAATGGTTTATATTAATTTTTTTGTATTGTTAATAAAATATTAATTATTCATAAACAGGAGAGTACTATGAAAACGTTGTGGACTATTATTCTTTCATTCTTTCTATTGACTGCATTGTCTTTTTCAAATAACAATTATCTACCCGAGGGATGCCGCTTTGAAAACGGGAATGTAATTTATCCTGATAGCTATGATCAACAATTAGCAAAGACCGATCAAACTCATTCCGACCAATACAAATATGTGATATTCAATAATTTCGATGCAGATTTCTATGAAACGGCATATTACAAATATATGAAGGAAAACCCTGAGTATGCTCAGTATTCCGTAGCTCTGCCTTTTAATGATAATACATTCTCTCAATATGATATAACTGATTTTGACCTCGCTATATTCGTTATGGGAGATGCCCCGCTAAATGCCCAGATGGGCACTTCTGTGGTTTATGACAAAATCAACGAAATGCTCGATGGCGGCAAAAATGTCTTACTTACTGGTAGAAAAATTCTATGGTGGGCTCTCGATGATGATCCAAATGCCCAAATGGGTAAAAATCCTGAAGTAATTGAACTGCTTGAAAATAAGTTAGGAATAGAATATATAAAAGACTTGAAAGTGCATAAAAAGGAAGGAAATACTATTACATGGTGGGGATATATTATTCGTGGGAATTTCGATGACCCGATAGGCAGATCAATTCACAAATATTGCAACATGGATTTTGATACAGGGCACGAAATATGGGAACCGCTCGCTCATTACTTTTCTGTTAATGTTTTCAAAAGCAAAGACAAGGAGAAATTCCCCCAGGTAGATCATTTTATCAGAGAAAATAATGATGAAAGGAACGACACTATAGTCGGTATCCGCACTGAGATTGACAAAGCGCGTATAGCTCTTTGGTCAATGGGATTTGAAGCATTTGCCGGCGATATTCCAAGAGAAACATTGCTGCAAAGGGCAATGATGTGGCTACTCGGGAACATTGCTCCAGATGGTCCACAAATCCTTGTTGAACCATATAGCACTAATTTTGGAAGTGTACCCGTAGGTCAGACCAGCGAAAAGATGTTTACTATTAATAGCATTGGCAAAGAGCCACTGGAAATAACAGATATCAGCTTTTTTATTAACGACGATGATTCATTCGAGGTAACGGAGGGTGCACCCGAAGATGGCGAAACTATCACAGTACAACCCGGAGAATATCATGAGATAAAAATTACTTTTTCTCCACTTTCAGAAAAGCGGTTCGAGGGGCTTCTTACTATTGTTTCTAATGCGTTGAACGGACAGTATAAAGATGTAAATATAGAGGGTGTTGGCGGCCAAAGCGAACAAGGACCTCAGATAGAGACAAATGCCGATGAGAATGGAGAAATCGATTTTGGCTCCATAAAAACTGCAAACAGCAAAGATATTGATTTTATCATTATGAATACAGGCGATGCACAGCTTCGGGTAGATGACATTGAAATAATTGATGATGAGGATGAAGTCTTTTTGTTCCCACAGACTTTAGCCACCCCATTTTTCGTTGCTGCCGGAGAATCCCATTCTATAAAAGTACGCTTCGTTGGCTTGCAGGAAGAAAAAGAATATACGGCTACTATACAAATAAATAGCGATGCACATAATGGATCTACTTATTATGTATATCTAAAAGGCAAAGTGGACAACTCAACCGATGTAGAAGATATAACAGACCAAATTGGTGAAATAGCAATGGAAATAGTCCCTAATCCAGCTTCGGAGAGCATTGTGCTGAAATGTAGAAATGCAGGGACGAACCTAACTTATGCAAATATTTTCATAGTAGATATTGCAGGGAGAAAGGTATTGGATGCTGGCACTAAGCCCATTATTACTGGCTTACAATCAGAAAGTATATCAATAGATCATCTCCCATCGGGACATTACCTGGTAATCTTGGAATTTGATGATAATCATGCTACGTTTCCTTTAATTATTATTAAATAGTAAATTAATAATATATTAATATATCCAGCTAAGCATTAGAAATAATACTTAGTTGGATTTTTTTGTCTTATCTTATCTTGATAATAATTGAATATATAAACAGCCATTCCTTTTTTATCTCATCAAAATTGATTATATTTATCTATTATAACTGATTCTGCATTTTGTAGAAACATCACCACATTCAGGGATAGTTAAAAGTAAAATCC
>CAYQTZ010000348.1:0-3587 GCA_964420565.1 uncultured Hyphomicrobiales bacterium | reverse complement strand
AGCACGGAAAATCCCCCTTAATTTTAAGGGGGAACACAAGGGGGATCAATTATTGAGTTTTCAGGGGGCTATCACGCTGGCTCCTCCCCGAAGGAGAGGGAATTCTCAGGAAACTCCCTCCCCTTCGGGGAGGGTCGGGGAGGGGTTCTTACGTTACATATCCAAAATATTGCGAAATTATTGTTTATAGTAGAATGCTCGTAAGTCCTTAATTTTTCGATGTGGGGTAAGGAGTTCTGATATTGAGAACTCCTTGCCCCATACAAAATAAAACTTCGAAGAAAATGGAAATATTTTTTATGGTAAACACCCTCCAACCCGCTCTTACAAGAGGGGGATTTTCTTATATTCTGCAATTGCCTTAGAATAAGTGGTGCTAACTTATCTTGATAACACCATTCAGCTAAAATCAATTCCTTTCTGTAATAATGACTTTTCTTCCTAATGACATACAATAAAAAAAGCAGCATTCTTAAAATTTCGTCAAATAATACCAACAAAAGATTTTTATTTTTTCAAAAAGTTTCATATAATACAGATATGTAACAATTAATTGTCTTTTATGAACATTAAAAAAGGAAGTCTATCATGTTGAAAGTAACTTATCTAAGCCACTCATCATTCTTGCTTGATGACGGACAAAATCAATTAGTGATCGATCCATTTATAACAGGAAACGAAACATCACCGATCAAAGATGCTAACGACATTAAGGTACAGTTCGTAGTTTTAACACATGCCCACGGCGACCACCTCGGAGACGGATTGCAAATAGCTAAAAATAATGACGCTACTATTATAGCAGTGAACGAACTTGCTAACTACGTTGCCGGACAGGGTGCTAACGCACATAATATGCATATTGGCGGCGGTTGGGATTTCCCCTTTGGCAGACTGAAATTTACGATTGCTCACCACGGCTCTTCATCTCCTGATGGGCAATATATGGGCGAGCCCGCAGGTGTGGTGTTCACTATGGGAGGCAAAACCGTATATCACACCGGCGACACTGGACTTTTCTTAGATATGCAGCTTATCGGGCAGTTGAATAAGATTGATATTTGTATGTTGCCTATAGGAGATAATTTTACAATGGGCATAAGCGACGCCGTGAAAGCCGTAGAATTTATCAATCCTGGACTCGCTATTCCTATTCATTATAATACTTTCCCTGTGATCCAGGCAGATCCAAACGTCTTTTGCAAAAAGGTAACAGATAAAGGCAAAAAGTGCAAAGTGATGGAATTTGGAGAAACTCTAACTTTTTGATAAAATAATTTTTATCTTTAGCAGTTACTAATACTAATTAGTTGACGCAATTAAAATATAAATTCATTTAAAATAACATTTTATACAAATCAAAATTCGTCAACTAATATATTGAATTGATCATTGATAATTTAGTGAACTATTTTCACTAAATCTAATTACCAAAATAAATGAAAGGATTTTAAAAATGGAAGAAGAACAAGTTCAATACTCGATGCCGAGGATCGGAGACCCCGCACCAGAATTTAAAGCGGTAACTACTCAGGGCGAAATCAATTACCCATCTGACTACAAAGGAAAATGGTCAATACTATTTTCACATCCGGCTGATTTTACTCCCGTTTGTACATCTGAATTTATGACTTTTGCCACGATGGAGAAAAAATTCAACGAGGCAGGATGCGAGCTTATAGGGCTTTCTATTGATGGTCTGTATAGCCATATTGCATGGCTTCGTACTATCAAAGAAAAGATTGAGTTCAAAGGAATGAAAGATGTGGAAGTTAATTTCCCGCTAATTGAAGATATTTCAATGAACGTAGCTACTAAATATGGTATGATACAGCCTAATGAAGATACAACAAAAGCAGTTAGAGCTGTTTTCTTCGTTGATCCAAAAGGTATTATCAGAACCATTATTTACTATCCACTATCGCTCGGCAGAAACTTTAACGAGCTTTACAGAGTGCTGATAGCGCTGAAGACAGCAGATGAATTTGGAGTTGCCACACCAGCAGACTGGCATCCAGGCGACGATGTAATAGTTCCTACAGCAGGATCCTGCGGTACAGCCAAAGATCGCATGGAAACGAAAGATGCAGACATTGACTGCAAGGATTGGTTCTTCTGCTTAAAGAAAATTGACGAAAAAACAATAATGGACAAAGTATTGAAGAAATCATAATATTTTATCTTATTATAAAAAGGGGTTGTTATAGAAGCAATTTATAAGCTTTGGTAACAACCTTTTTTTTTGTATTTACAAGAAATGAATTTGGAATAGATGCATTTATTGATATAATTTAAGACCATCGCAAAAGTCCAAATATGATCCCTCCCCGGCCATTCCTTAAAAATAAGAGAGGGAGTAAACTGCTGAAATATAATATTTTAACCTCCCCCTCTTACCAAGCGGGGAAGTAAGATAAAATCCCCCGTTTTTATCTCGATCCTGACTTGTCGGGAAAAGGGGGGACATAGGGGGATTTTCTTTGGTTTTGTAAGCGTCTATAGGAATAAAAAAAGCTATCCCAGAAATAATAGGAATAGCTTTTTGTAAAAAATCAATTATCTTTGAAACTTACATTTTCAGAAGGTCCATAGCTTCTTTGTTTGTAACTTTTACGTGTTCTGCGGAATTATTGAGCAGAGCTTTTTCGTCGTCATTGAGGTTCAGTTCCATTACTTTTTCTACGCCTTCTTTGCCAAGCATGACAGGCATACCGAGTACTATATCATTAAAGCCATATTCGCCTTCTAACAGCACTGAGCATGGCAGGATGCGTTTCTGGTCGCGAACCATTGATTCTACCATCTGTGCTACTGCTGCAGAAGGAGCATAATACGCGCTTCCTGTTTTCAGATATTTAACGATTTCGCCGCCGCCGCCGGCAGTTCTTTTTACGATAGCTTCAATCTTATCGGCAGGGAGCAGATCTGTTAAAGGAATACCTGCTACCGTTGTGAAACGTGGCAGAGGCACCATTGTATCGCCATGACCGCCAAGCAGCATGCCCTGTATATCCTGCATCGAAACGCCGAGTTCCATAGAGATGAACGAGCGGTAGCGAGCAGTGTCAAGAATACCTGCCATACCGAAAACTCTGTTTCTCGGGAGACCGGTTTTCTTCAGAGCAACATAAGTCATAACATCAAGCGGGTTCGATACAACAATAAAATACGCATTCGGTGAATGTTTAAAAGCATTTTCAACGCATGAACTTACGATGTTAGCATTTTTAACGAGTAAGTCGTCTCGGCTCATGCCGGGTTTGCGTGCCAAGCCTGCAGTTTGAATTACGATATGAGAGTCTTTTGTTGCTTCGTAATCGTTACCACCAAAGATTTTGGTATCAGATTCCATTACGGGCATTGATTCGTACATATCTAATGCTTTGCCATCAGGAATGCCTTCGAGAACGTCGATTAGATGTACTTCAGTTGCTAATTCTTTATTTGCAATAAGTTGTGCAGTTGTTGCGCCAACGTTGCCTGCACCTATAACTGTAATTTTCATAGTTTATTCCCTGAGTTTTTATAAAATTTGTTATTATAAATTATTCATCCGATGACTTGCAAGCCATCGGATGAATATGCTT
>CAYQTZ010000347.1:0-3590 GCA_964420565.1 uncultured Hyphomicrobiales bacterium | reverse complement strand
TCCATAAAAAAATAATTACCTTTTGTTAGTTTCACGCTGGGGCAGTACACTTGAACTGTCAATAAATATATTGCACTATAGTATTGACTTAAATCAAGAGTGGACACTCCATGGTATATATTGCCCTGCTTTTGTGTATGTATTTTTTCCGAAGATATTTCTACACCTTCTACTGTGAATATTTTGTAGGTTGGTATATCCTCTACTGGGGTGAATACTCTTATCTCTGCTTTATCTGTTGCGGGATTGGGAACTATCTCAATCCTGAAGGCATCAATTGGCATGATCATTCTAGTGTTCTGCATGCAAACACCCGTCAGCTCAAGCATGCCGTTAATAGTTACTGTTGGCACACTGCTTGTCCATGTGAATGATTTTATCTTAAGTGGAATATTCTGATGTTCGGATAGCAGTATCGTTCCCGAAAGTTCTGCCAGTGTGACTTCACCATCTAATTCTATGCCTTCACCTTCAATTATTAGATTTCTCGTTTTATCGTTTACCGTGTTGTTTAAAAATATGGCATTTGATATACTCTCTGGGTAATATGCATCTGCATAGTATTCTATCTCTGCCTCGTAGCTCTCTATTTCAAATATCACGTCATCTTTGCTTAACTTTGCTTTTAGTGGGATTTTATAATTCTGTTGTCCAACTATCGCGGTCGTGTGCGGAAGATATATTGTGGCTATGTAACCATCCTGATAATAGGAGCGTCCTTTGCCACGAACAGGAAGACTCCTTGCTGTTTCGCAGGGAGAAGATACTTCTATTATCAAATTTTCAAAATATTCCATAGTGTCGTTCGGGTTGAAAGTAACTTCTAAGTCAATAGTTTGCCCAATTTGTAATATTGTTGGCAAAGTTGGATTCGTTGCTATTGAGAATATTGTGTTCTGATCATATTCCAGAAATATACTGCTTATCCTTATTTCCTGATCGCTGTTATTGGTAAGAGTAAGTGTTTTATTATCGCTCTTATCAGTATAAATTTCTCCGAAGTCAATATCTTCAATGCCAGAAATCTTAATTTTTACAAGCTCAACTTTTTTCTCTGCAGTGCCTTCGCATCCATTTGTATCTGTTACTATTACAGAGTAATTACCTTCATTGGTTATTGTGATTTCTCTTGTGGTTTCTCCTGTAATCCAAAGATAACCTTGATATTCCTCTTCAGTTGAAAGAATAATAATTCCATCTTCACAAAGAATGCCAGATTGTATTATTATTGGAGTAGGATTTTTGACTTCTATTATTTCAATCGTATCGGAAACACCTTCACAACCATTCTCGTCTATAACCTTTACCCAATAATTTCCTGGTTCGTATATTGTGATTTCTTTTGTTCTTTCTCCGCTTGACCATAGATAAGTGTCAAAATCGCTTGGTTGTGTGGATAAAACAACAAAATTACCATCACATAGTACTTTCGGATTTGCTTGAACATAAACATCTAAATTGTCAATGAATTGAACATATATTCCAGCACTATCCTTACAAAATTTGCTTGTTTCAACATTAACGTAATAATAGCCAGTTTCTCTAATTTCTATCTCAGGAGTTGTTTCTCCAGTTGACCATGTAATATAACTTATATTATATCCTGATACTTTTAATGTTGATGCTTCTTTTCCACAAATTATACTATCACCTATTATTTTTGCATTGGAGTTTGGCTGCTCATAAATATAAACAGTAGCACTATCTTTGCAATTGTTTATATCAACAATATTTAATTGATATTCGCCTTCCTGCTTGACAATTATTGACTTTTCGTTTGAAACAAGTTCGCTCTTGTAAAGCCATTCATATAAGTAATAATCAGTTGAGGAAGCAAGTAAGACACTATCGCCTTTGCAGAAATAATCAGAATCGTAAATTATCTCCACTTCTGGCAATTCGGATACAAATACCTCAATACTATCCCGGGAATAACACCCATATTTATTATAGCATTCTACCCAATATAATCCTGTCTTGTCTGCTATTATTGATTTTGATGTTTCTCCGGTTGACCATAAGTAAGTAATTATTGCTTCATCATGGTTTGTATTTGCAATAATTTCGATATTATTACATAAAGTTTCTCTTTCAGTGGTATCAATTGTTATATTTGTTACAGGTTGGAGCCGGACAGATCGCATCCAATTAACATTCATCGTATCGCCCTCGAAGAGATAATAGCAGGTCATTTCAAAATCATAGACTTGCTGACGATCCAAGTATTCGCCATCACTTGCACAATCAATTACTGGCATTTCATATAATAATATTGAATCTTTTGGGTTTAGCACAATACCATTCAAAGTTACTGGATAGTCCGCATATTTCTGGGACTCAATAGCATAGAATTTGTAATATAGAAACTCCCCTTTTGTGCTGTCAGTCAGGGTTTCCTCTGGCACAGAGCCTCGGCATAAGTATATCTCTGGGAAATATTTTACTTGGTTGTTAGGAGTAAAACAGAATAGAGAGTCTCTTGGTGTATTATTAACAGCTTCACCGCCAAGTGTACGAACATCATTACTTAATTCACATAATGGAGGTCTGTTATTGGGATTATTAATTACCCATAATAAATCACGCTCACCACAATTTGCATGTCCGTATATTTTACCGTCAATTGATAAACAAAGGTGAGAAATAACATCATTGTAATCACCTTTAACTTCAATAAAAGAATTTTCAATTTCATCAATTGTATTATTGTAAAGGTCATATTGATATATTCCCTCTTCCATATCATAATCAAAAGGATCACTAGTTCCAGCTTTTAAAAATATTTTTTTGCCATCTGGCGAGAACTCGCTATCGAATATATACATCTCATTTCTATGATGATAATTAGGATTCGTAGGACGAAGATCAATCATTCTTGAAGGAATAGTATCTAAAACAGTTCTTTTCAATACAATCGGATTATAAACCTCACCGGTATATTTATTGAAGTGATATAGTACGGGTTCGCCAGTCATTGTTTGAAAAAAACCAAGCAAAGTACCATCTGGAGAGAATTTAATTTTATTTGGTCTTGGTATCACTGACCGGCTATGTTGATATGGTTGATACGTATTGTATTTTGCAAGGTTTAAAATAGCATCACTAACAACCTTTTTACTTGTAGGCGAATTTTCATTTACTAAATATGATATTATTTTATTATTTATTGGATCACGCTGAACAACCCAGATGTCTGTTCCGTTACCATGTACACATCCAGCTATTGCTTCGCACTCATGCGATTCTAAATTACGTCTTGAAACTTCTTCTCCACTGTTTTTTTTTAGATCAATTGTATATAAGTATTGTTTGCCACCACTACCAAATATACTTGAAGTGAAACTATAGAATATACTGTCATTACGAGGTTTATTTACTAATAAATGGTTATGTGCCCAATGTTGAAGATAATAAGACCCATCACTATTCCATACAGTATCAAGAGAAGAATCAGGTGAAATATTATGGTATTCATTGTTAATTATTGCACACGATGAACTAAACAACATAAATGTACCAGCTGTATCAGAGATAGACTGTACTGCCCCAGCGTGAAACTAACAAAAGGTAATTATTTTTTTATGGATATT
>CAYQTZ010000346.1:0-3597 GCA_964420565.1 uncultured Hyphomicrobiales bacterium | reverse complement strand
TATTGACATTTATATTATTTATGAGTATATTGGACTTTTTGCGAAGGCGTCAAATCAAAAGATTGTCTCCACCTTTGTACTGTGCTATCTGGGATAAGCCAGGGTCGGCAACAAATGAGCCATCCTGATACATTTCTGCCTGTATAAAGCCGTTATATATGTCGGATTTGTTAATAATGAAATTATTTTCGAAAAATTTCTGCTCCATGTAGTCTATAAATAACTCTGTTTCAATATTGTCGCAGTTAGTTTTAATAAGATAAATCGGCGTTGCTGTTGTGCAAGCCACAAGGGCTAACGGTAATAGAATAGCAAGTATCAGTTTCTTCATGATTTTTTTATTTTAAATGAAACATATTTTTTGAAACAACCTTACTTTTAGTTTTCAAATTATAAAAATATATGCCATCTGGCAAATTTTCTGCTGAAAATTCTATAGAATATCTGCCTGCCTCTAAATTTTCATCTATTAGTGTTGATACTTTCCTGCCTATAGAGTCATATACTTCAATAGAAGTTCTGCCGCATTCTATCAATTCAAATTCTATGGTCGTAGATCTTGAAAAGGGGTTGGGGACATTCTGACTAAGCATGAATTCCCCTGTAGGCATTATCAGGCGTGTTCCGTTTGCCTCGCAAAGATTCTTCAGACATAATATTGCGTTTTCTGTGTTTACCAGAACATCTGCGTTTTCCCAAACTAATGAATCAATGGAGATCATCGAACATGCCTCGTTGCCCAGTGCAACATAGAATTTTATTTCAGAAAGCAATCCTGTATCTATCTGGCGTGTACCAGAAATAGATACTACTTTTCGGTCATCATACTGATACTCTGATTTGTATTGTTCAACTGGCAAAAGAACTGTTCGGTTATAATTAATATATGCTTTCCATGCATAAGCATCTACTCTGTCTAAGTTTTGAGAACTTGTCATATTTATTGGAATTGTAATGCTCTCGCCGGATGAAGCGAAAACGGTGTCGGGCAAAGTGATAGTTGCAGATGCCACTCCTCGCCAAATTTCTATAGTTTCGGACATCGCAGAGCATCCAAATTCATTGAATACCATTACACTATAATTACCCGTAACACTTGGTCGGTAAGTTTTGTTAGTTGCTCCTTCAATTATTTCACCATCTTTATACCATTGGTATTGAACGGCTTCTGTAGATTCTATGTCGAGACCAATTTCAGTTACTATTGGTTTATCCGGCTTCGGAAATACTGTGATATAAACAGTATCGCTACCTGAGCAGCCGGCTTGGTTCGTTACCTCAACGTAATATTCGCCTTCGCTTGTAAGCACAATCTCCCTGCTCGTCTCGCCAGTTGACCATAAGTATTGACTGAATCCATCTCCAGCATCGAGAGTAACGCTTTCGCCGTCACATATTTCTAAGGATGGATCATAGCTGATATTTGGAATTGGGTCAGCTATTATTTGAACATCTATTCTTCCATATCCCTGGCATCCTGTTGAGTCCACAGTTTCATTTATCTCAATATATCCAGTGCCGGGGGTTAGCCAGTTAACTAAAATACTGTTTGTCCCCATACCGGATATTATCTCACCACCAGAAATCTCCCACAAAAACGAAACACCTTCGGCTTCAGTAACTGAATAACGTACATTTTGTTCAAATTCGCAGACAGTATTATCGCCGGATATTACAGGATCAGGATTTGGGTAAACCACAATATCTACGGTATCAAAACCTTCGCAGCCACCGTGGTCTTCTACGCGGATGATGTATCTGCCGGCTTCTTTTACTGAAATTCTCTGGGTAGTATCGCCCGTTGACCATTCATAATGAAAATAACCATCTCCCGCATTCAGTAAAATGCTGTCGCCTTCGCAGAAAAAGAATTTTTGGGTATTACTAATAATTTCAGGTTCTAATCCTTCGGAAATATGAATATCAAGCCAGGCTGTCGATTTACAGCTCGTCTCTTTGTCTGTTTCCTGAACTTCAATATAACCGTTACCCGCAGCTCCCCAGTTTACTGATACGCGAGGAGTATTCTTGCCTGAAATGATCGTACCTCCAGATATATCCCATCTGTAACCGTGGTTTTCAATTTCTTCTGTTTCGTATATATTATCTTTTGAATTGGAGCATACGGAAATAGGACCGACAATACTCGGTTCGGGCGATGGCAAGATATCAACGATTACGGTATCGCTGCTTTTGCACCCATTAGTGTCAACAATACTTACGTAAAATTTACCTTTTCTTCTTACAGTAATTGATCTTGTAGTCTCGCCGGTTGACCATCGGTACTCGGCATAATCGCCTGCATCTAATATAGTTGAATCGCCCTGACAGATATTGAGCTTACCCTTTATTTCAGGGTTTGGCAAAGGTGCCACATATACAGTAACTACATCGGAAATACCACTGCAAAGCTTGTCATCAGTAACTATTACCCAGTATTCCCCTGTAAATTTTACTGTCAATTTCCTCGTAGTGTCTCCCGTGGACCATTTATATTTTTCATAACCGGGCCCTGCGTCTAATTCTACAGTTTCGCTGCCACATAATACAATATGACCATTGGGTTGAATATCCGGCTTGGGATTAGTGGCGCAGAATTTAGCCAAAAACCCATCAATAAAGCTACTGAGCTCGGGTTGCACAGAATTGCCAATAATTGGCAGGTCCTGGCTGTCTGAATCTCCACAGATATAAACTGTGGTTCTTGTGTCGGTGGTTACGCCGTATCCCCATTCCTGACCTGAACCACCAAAATATGTTGACCAGAAAATATCCTTTCCGTCGGGATAGAATTTTACCGCGAAAGCATCATTATTCCCCTTTAATTCATCCTGTACGGGGTATTCAGAAACGGGAAAGTCCGAGCTGAAAGTTCTTCCTACAACAAGTACATTATTTTCATTATCAGAGTGAATGCCATAGCAGGTTTCTTCTTTTGCCCCTCCATAGTAAGTAGCCCATTGGATTTTGCCGAGAGCAGAAAATCTACCAATGATCCCATTATTATTGCCAGAAATTTGCTCTTGGAATGCGTTCTTGAGTGGAAAATCCGTACTTACAGAACTGCCACAAAAGGATATATCATTATTGCCATCAACTGAAATATCATAACATAAGTCATTATCTGAGCCACCATATATAACAGACATGGCAAAGTCGCCGTTGCGTCTGAATTTCGAGATAAAGACATCTTCCTTGCCGCGATTTGCCTGCTGTTGCGATTCAGAAGTAGTATGTATTTTCTTACTTCGGGTATAACCGCCGATGATGATGTTATCATTATTATCAACCACCAGACCTCTGGCAATATCGGAGCTGTCAGAGCCGAAATACGTACCCCATTCAAATCTGCCTTTGTTATCGAACAAAAAAACGAATGCATCTTCCGTACCTGACTTCTGTCTTTGTAAAGCGTCGCTACTCGTTATCAGGTTTTTACTCAAAGTCCAGCCGGTTACTGCGATCTCGTCCCAGGAAGTAGCTCCCACTGCATATATGTGCTCGTCGCCGCTGCCGCCAAAGTAAGTGCCCCAAAGCCTTTCGCCTGCTTTATCGAACTTGACGATAAAACCGTCGTTCTGGCCACCTCCATAATTT
>CAYQTZ010000345.1:0-3611 GCA_964420565.1 uncultured Hyphomicrobiales bacterium | reverse complement strand
AACATGTAAGCAAAAAAAGGATAATAAATTTTTTCATGATAGCACCTATACAGAGGTTGAAAATTAAAAGCTGGGGTGGCGGTTAAACCACCCCATATAATAAAGCAAAACTTATAGTTTAATAAACTTGGCAATACCTAATTGCCCATTTTGCTTGAATTTAATAAAATATACTCCCGATTGCAAGGAGTTTATGTTTATTGTTCTATTATTTTGTCCCGAGTTAGCATCAAAATTGAATTTTAGAACTTGTGTACCAGTGATACTCGATATTTCTATTTCGATTAGTCCTTTTTGTTCGGAAAATACTTCTAAAAACAGTTCATCTTCAGCCGGATTGGGAACAACCACCACGCTAAACCCATCAATTGGCTGAACGAGACTTATCTCCGGTACGCAAGCACCGGTAAGTGTTAGCTTGCCATCAATAGTCTCTATTGGAATGTTGCTGCTCCACGTGAAAGACTTGAGATATAAGGGTACAACCAATTCTTCAGATAAAAGTACCGTGCCGGATAATTCGGCAAGTATTGTTTCGCCTGTTATTGTTGTATTATTGCCTTGAATCTTGATATATCTCTTGGTATCCTGTATTTCATTATCAATAAATATGGCATTTGCAATGCCCTCTGGATTGTAAGCACCAACAAAATATTCTATCTCAGCTTCATAACTCTCTACTTCAAGCGTTACATCATCCCTGCTTAATTTTGCCGTTAGGGGAATACGATAATCTTTCGTGCCGATTATGGCTGTGGTGTCGGGAAGCCAGACTATCACTTTATAGCCCTCTTGAACAATAGAATGTCCAGCTCCTCTTACTTCAAAGCTCTTAGTTGTCTCGCAAGGATTTGTTATTTCTATGATAACATTCTCAACGTAATCAATCGTATCTTCTGGTGCAAAAGTAATATTTATATCAAATATTTCGTTTTCTTTGATTATTAGGGGTGTTACAGGGATAGTCTCTAATTCAAATATTGCTTGATTGTTGTCTTCAAAGAAAACACGATTAATTTCTATGTCTTTGTTAGTATTGTTTGTCAGAATCAATGTTTTTTCATCGCTTTTATCTATATCAACTATATCAAAATCAATATCTTGTAAACCAGCTAATTCAACAATAAACTCCGATATATCTATTTCAGATTTCCCCTCGCAACCGTTTTTGTCAGTAACAGTTACCCAATAATTACCTGCTTGACTAATGGTAATCTCTCTCGCTGTTTCTCCTGTACTCCATAAATATTCCTCGTATTCGGTTTCTGTATATAGCTTTGTGGTTACACCCTCACAAAGAATACCCTCTTGAATTATTATCGGAGTAGGATTTTCTGCTTCTATTATTTCAATAGTATCGGAAACACCTTCACAACCATTCTCATCAGCAACTCTAACCCAATAATTACCGGCTTCTGTAACAGTTATTTCTTTGGTCGTTTCTCCAGATGACCATAAGTAAGTATCATATATAATAGTAGTTGATAATACTATTTCGCTACCACTGCACAAAACATCATGGCTTTTGCTTATTTCTGGATGTAAGGATTCTGCTATTGTTACCTGTATCTCATCTTCTCCAAAACAATATTCAGTATTTTCTTCTTTAACTCGAACAAATCCAAAACCTGTATTGCTCCATAATACATTTATTATTTCTGTTCCCTGTCCTGAAAGCAAAACACCATTATCCACTGTCCAAAATACATCACTTCCTGATTGTTTTTCTATACTGTATGTGGATTCATTGTTTACACAAACGTCTTGTTTACCATTTATATCCGGGCTTGGTTTACTAATAGTATTAATAAACATTCTTTTTGTTTCAGCTTCACATCCGTGTTTATCGCTTACTTTTACTGAATACCAGCCAGCTTTGTTAATCTTTATCGTTTCAGTTGTTTCTCCGCTTGACCACTCATAAGTATTGTATTGTTTCTCGGTTTTCAGTATTACGGTATCGCCTTCGCAGAAAGGATCGTTGCCTACAATTACAATTGCAGGATTTAGTTCAGGAAACTCATAAATAATAATTTCGGCACTTGCCTCACAACCATTGCTATCTTCTACCATCACAGAGTAAGCACCACCTTTGTTTATCTTAATATCTTTGCTTCTTGCTCCTGTTGACCAAGAGTAAAAATCATAATCCTCTGTTAATGAAAGCGATATTTCTTCATCTTTGCATAAGGTATCTTTCTCGGCAATTATTTCTGGTTCGGGCAAAGGAAGGACAACAATTTCCATTTCAACTTTATCCCATATTCCCTCACTACTTACATTTTCCCTGCCAAGCAATGTCACAAGATATGTTCCTGCCTCTGTATAGCTATGCCTGGCATGTGCACCTGAATTCTTTTTTCCGTCCCCATAGTCCCATTCCAGATAAGTTATTCCACTGTCTTCTAAGTCCATAGGGTCAAAATCAGCATTGAAAATAATTTCCTCACCTACACAAATAGTGTCCTTTTCACAATCAATATTCAGGAAATGACCGCCTATGCCGAGATTGAAGTCGTAGGTAATTTGGTACACATACCCTGGGCCCTTTTTATTATGCTCAATATAACAAAACATATTGGCAAGATAGGGTCTGTCCGAATCAATCGTAAACATTCCCTTAGCGATTCTTTTTACCAGATAGCTGTATTCCGGGAAATCAGGAAATTGTTTGAATTCACCAGAAAAACTTAGTTCGTTCAATGTAAAGTCGCCTATATCTTCTGTTCGGGTAAAAACTCTTAAATAGCTTACAAACTTACTTTCATCTTCATATATTGTCGGGTGGGAGTCAAAATACACATCATCTGCCATCATACGTTCAACAGGTATCAACTGCCTTATGCCAGGCCTTATTGCTCGTGCATAGTATTTATCACCGTTTCCCGATTCACTATAAGCATTCTCATCACCTACCTGTGAATGAACATAGTATTTTAGTATATATATTGGCTTATCGGCTTTTATTACTGTCGGAGAGGTGTATAAACTGTCATAGCGTTCGCTCATGTTCAATGTTATTTCTCTGTCTTTGCCTATTTTTATCTTTGTATTGTTTTCTGTTGCAAGGATGAATAAATATTCGGGTATTATATTACCCGGTTGAGGCAAATAAAGGTATTCCCTGCCAAGTAGTTTTTTTGGTAGTACAGGTATGAAATTATACATTTCGAGACGTTGCCCTGACTCAAATACGGGTGCTGTTTCAACGAAAGATGTATCATAGCCACCATAAATACCAATTGCAAAAACTGCAATCTTCTTATTCTTGTCTCTCGTTTTAATATGTGTGCCTGTTAAATCAAATTTTCTTCTTATGTAATTAAATTCATCTTCGAAAGAAGTATAAAAATATAATTGACCTTTTTTTAAATTGATTGAATAAGTGCTATCTTCGCATACAAGATTGTCTTTTTTACCAATAACATGTATATCAATAATCGTATTATCCGAAGTACTCACTATATAGAAGTTAACATTAATATCTTCCGATATCATTGAGTCAGTTTTATCAGTATATGGTGAAATCAGAAAATATTCATTTCCCAGTGCATTTTCTGGTAATATCATATTATCATAATAATTGTTGCATCCAATACATCTTGTAAAAT
>CAYQTZ010000344.1:0-3634 GCA_964420565.1 uncultured Hyphomicrobiales bacterium | reverse complement strand
GGTATGAAAGTACAGTATTGCCATGGCAAAGATCATCAATAAAAAAGCCACTTGAGTAATTTCAAGTGGCTTTAAAATTCGTATTATTTGTTTACTTTTATTTGGCTATGATCAGTTTCCGGGTTTCCTGATAAGGTCCGGAATTTATTCTGATATGATAAACGCCTGAGCTTAAAGAATGCACATCAAAGCTAAGAGTATAGTATCCCTTGTCTTTTACATCATTAACGAGAGTATGCACTAGTTCTCCGTTAGAGTTAAACACTTCTATCAAAGTATTAGCCTCCATACCCAAGCTGAAATCAACGTTTACTATATTAGAAGTAACAGGATTAGGATCTATCTTCGAGAATGAATAGGACACATCCGAAGGTACGATATTTCGCATATCTAATACACATGCCATTGCAGATACATAGCCAGGATTATCGCTGATAACTATGCATTCATCGCGGTCGGCAAATGTAATATTTTCAATCCAAGGTTCAAAATTATGACCTGTTGAACCTAATTCATCGCTAAGTAGTATAGTGAAGAATGGGGATGCAATCTCTATATTCTCATTGATAGGACTTGTTCCCGTGCCTGTAATGGTAAGTTTGTTGTTACCATCGCCTACTGGTTCTTCAGTAGCAGTTACAGTCCATGAGTTATCCAGACCATTTCCTTTTTTAATATTGTTTGCATATCTCATCCAGTTCTTATTATAAACTATATCAAAAGTAAAATCTGTAATCAAAGCATCGTCATAATCAGGGCATTTGGTTGTAACTGGTATTGGAATAGTCTGCCCTGGGGAAAAAGCTTCGCCGTTATAAGCATTTTGCTCTGCTGCTGTCCATTTCTTTAGATTCAATTCTACAGGCACATCGTATCCCGTACCTTCAAACAATATATAGAAATTGCTTCCTATACTTGTATGGACCTGATAGAGAGCAGAATAATATATAGGTTCTGCTGGGTGGAAGATCACATTTACCTGTACTGTTCCCATTTTTGGCTCTATCTGCTGTGGGAATGTAGTCAATAATTCAAATGCATCTTCGTCGCCTCCGATAAATTCTAATCTCTCGATTGTTTCGGGATAATCAGCTTCACTTGTGTTCGTAATCGTTACAAATCCCTGAGGATCGTTGCAAATAAGTACCATATTGAAGTTCAACGAATCTACTACGATACCCTCGCTTATACATACGCCTTCAAGCAGTGCTTCTGACGGAGCATATTCTATTGGCTCGGGTCCCTCTACGGCATCGCTCATTACAATTACTGGCTGAACTCTGTTTCCAACGTTATCTGGTGTGAACCTAACAGGAATATCTATGGATTCGCCGCGAGGTAGTGTGAATTTCTCTGGCACATTATTAACCCAGAAGAAGTCATTTTGTGCTGGATTCTGGTAATTGATACTTTCTATCCAGAGATCTGCTGTCTCGCTTACAGAAGAGATAGTTACGTAACCTTCTTCTGGAGATGTCTCGCCAAGCATAACTGCTTCATCCCATTTGTATCCCTGTACTTCGATCTTTGGCAGGATGCCGATACCATCAAGTGTACCAAATACAGAACCGGGTTCTATTTCGTTATCATCGAAGACTGGTACTACTGTGTTGTTATGAGCAAATTCTTCTGAAGGAACGAACCTGACATATACTATAATTTCTTTAGGTTCTTCATCTGATGAAGTGGGGTGAATCAAAGTTGGCAACGATGGTTCGGTGCCTGTTATCATAAAGTTAAGATCTGGATTAACTCCAAGATTCACTTCAGTAAGATAAATTGAAGTATTTCCTTCATTTCCTATTTTTACTTCGCCATCATTGATTGTTTTAACGCGGCGTTCTTTCCAGTCCATATTAGTGATGTAAGGTCCAGGTATTATACCTCTGCCTTTAAGTATGGCTATGTTATCAGGTCCTGTAGCATTACATTCAAACTCTACATTGATCTCGTAAGATATTGTATCGTCGGGGGTAAAGCATACATCTTCTAAGATAACTTCGCCGCCTGGCAATATACTGAATTCAGGCATAGGTGTATATGGATCGGAAAGCTCAAATGGATCTACCATATTTAAAATATCAGTTATTACTAAAGTATCCGTACCAGTATTCTGAATACGAATACCTCTGCTTGTTTGGTCGCTTTTGCATATGGTTTGACCTTTGATAATGGCTCCTGCATCCCAGTCTTCAACTATGATACGCGGCATACCGCCCTGACCGATTATAGGCCATTCAAATGTGGCGCATTTAGTAGTAACAAGCAGTGAGTCCACATCAATATCATCTGGTGTCAATGGCTCGCGTGTAGGCAAATACTCAATCCATACGTGATGAGTGTCGCCCGGCGCCATGGTAAATTCTGGTGGGGCTATACCTGATATAATACTATATGCTACGTTATCAAAAAGGTCTATTTCAAATATTTCTACGTCATATTCTGTTTCGTTAGTAAGCACGGCTAACATTTGCTTGGATGTGTTGAGACGAACCAAGCCGAAATCAATGATCTCAGGATCAAGCGATAAGCTGTCGGCGTTATAAACTAATGTATCAAGTGTGAAATTGCCTTCGTTGTCAGTTACCATTAGATAGCCGATGGCATCTTCTGTATCGTCAATAACGTTTACATAGATAGTCCAGTCATAATTAGTAGGCCAGGGGCGGAAATCATTCAGATCGAGGTCATAATTGCGGCTGCCTTCGAGCAATTCAATAGACATAATACCGCGATCTACCTGTTTTGGTTTGTCGCCTTCGTTGCCATTTCTTAACTCAGTGATTCTGATAGCATAATTGCCGCACTCTTCTGTTTTTGTAAGAACCGGCGGTAGTGTATCTACTTCGCCTATAACATTGAAAGCCATAGCGGCGGGCCAGCCATAAGAGTCATGCTGGCTGAAACCATAGATATAACCACCAAATTTCGTATTCCCATTACTTGTTAACCTGTGTGCACCTGGATTTACAGGGATTTTAGCCCAGTAAAGATCAGTAGTGGGTATTCTATTCATAAGAAATGCACCTTCTATAGTCCAGATTGGTTCTCCGTCTAATTCTATGGATTTCAAGTCTGGCTGAGAAAGATCGTCTGGATCACCAACCGCAACGATATTGAACCAATTAGTGTTAAAGCCAGATGCTCCGTCTGGAGTCTGGAATACTGTGCCAGGAATGAATTGCTCCACTGGGCATACAAGGATCATGAATGGGTCAAACTCCGTAGCATTGTCCCAATCTGCCGAGTAGGAGTATTGCATAACAAGAACGGGTTTATTTGCTTCAAAAACCGATGTACCTTTGATAGATTCAAATGTATTAGTCGAATAACGTTCAACATCTACTTCCAGATATTCCCAGAAATCTCCGGCTTTTTTCAGATTACCGTTAGCTTTTTTTATCTTCTGTCCTGACATCAGATCATACCAGTTTACTTCAAAGTCGGTATCATCTTCGGCAGCTATAATTCGGAAGAAATCACCGTGATCTTTCCTTTTATACTCAACTGTAGCATATTTTTTGCCCCATCTGTCTATCGGTGGCATCATTTCAGTAAGCATATCTCTACCGTTCCACAGATCATAGGAAGGAATGAGAGTTCTTTTATGAAAGGAGATAAAACCAACTGCTTT
>CAYQTZ010000343.1:3362-3639 GCA_964420565.1 uncultured Hyphomicrobiales bacterium | reverse complement strand
ATTGCCGTTAATGATAAATCTTCGCCGGGAGATGAATTCTGGAGAAATCTATTCTTTGGAAAAGTTCTTCCTGAGAAGACAAATCCCCTTTCTATGATCTATAGCTATCTTACATCTCCTCGCTGGTATTCTCCCCGATGGTTTCAGGAAGGTATTGCCATTTTTATGGAAACGTGGATGAGCGGAGGTTTGGGCAGGACAAACTGCGGTTACGACGAAATGGTATTCAGAACTATGACTCTCGATTCGGCTTATTTCTATCGTGTCGTTGGTCTTG
>CAYQTZ010000343.1:236-3352 GCA_964420565.1 uncultured Hyphomicrobiales bacterium | reverse complement strand
TTTACGGAAACAGATTTATAAGCTATATAGCTCATAAATATAGCGTAGATAAAATGATGCAGCTTTTTAACAGGTCGGATTCCAGTAAAAAATTCTATGCCTCACAATTTGAAAATGTTTTTGGGCTTACAGTTGATGATGCATGGGAGGACTGGATTGAATTTGAGAAAGATTTTCAGTGGAAAAATATTGAAGCTATCAGAGAGTATCCCCTTACAAAACCTAAGTATATTACTGACGAAGCTCTTGGCTCTGCTTCCCATGCGTTTTTCGATAATGAAACATCCAAACTTTATGCCGCAATAAACCATCCTGGTGATTTTGCCAGAATTTCTTCCATAGATATCAATACAGGAGAAATGGAAAAAATTCACGATGTATTGAGCCCTAAACTAAGATATGTTACGCAGATAACCGCCGATACTGAAAACGATCTACTCATTTTATCCAAATGGAATAATAACTGGCGGGGCACTAAGTCTTTGAATTATAAGACTGGCGAGGAAAAGGCACTTTTCAAGAATGATATAACTAGATTGGGGCAATTTGCTATCAATCCTGTGGACAGATCTTTGTGGGGTATTCAAGTGCTATCGGGCAGAACTGCTATTGTGAGAGCTGAGCCGCCTTATGACGAGTATTTAAGGATATATTCCATACCTTATGGAGATAGTTTTTTCTCGCTTGATATATCTCCGGATGGAAAATATCTGACAGGAACTATGTCTGATCCAACGGGAAGGCAGCAGCTTGTTGCTTATAATATCAAGGACCTGCTTAATGGCAAAACAGACCACAGGGTAATCTATGAATTTGAAGAAAACTCATCTGCTGATTTTCGATTCTCGCTTGATGGAAAATTTATGTATGGCACTTCATATTACACTGGTGTATCCAATATATTCAGGATAGAATTTGAAACAGGCGAAATGTCTGCAGTAACAAATACTGAGAAAGGGTTTTTCAGACCTCTTGACTTAGGCGGAGACTCTCTTTTTGCATGGGAATATGAGGCTAAAGGCATGCGCCCATGTATTATCAAAAAGCAAGAAATCTATGATATAAAGCCTATAGAATACTTAGGTCAAAAAATATTTGCTGCTAATCCACAGCTTGAGCACTGGTCCTTGTCAGCACCATCAGCCATCAATGTTGATTCTGTAATTTCAAAAGAAGATGACTATAACTCATTCACTAATCTTGGCTTGAGTTCCATATATCCCATTGTAGAAGGCTACAAGGAATTTCCTGCTTATGGTCTGCGATTTTCTTTTATGGACAGAATAGCAATTAATCGTCTGACTTTAAATGCCTCATATTCCCCAAATCCTTTAATCCCTGAAAAGCAGAGAATACATCTTAATCTCGATTATAATTACTGGTTTTGGAACTTCAAAGCTTCTTGGAATAAAGCAGATTTTTATGACTTATTTGGCCCGACGAAAGTAAGCCGTGCTGGCTATATGCTTTATGGCTCTTATAGTGATAATATAATTAACATGAAAAAACCTTTAGAGTTTGACTATGCAATATCTGCGGCTATGTATGGCGATCTGGACGCTCTCCCTGCTTATCAGAATGTAGATGTTCAGGTAGATAAACTTTATATGGCACAAGCAGAACTGCACTACTCGCTAACCCGTAAAACTCTTGGTGCAATTGAGCCCGAAGCTGGCACTGATGCCCGTTTGACTTTAGATGGCAGCTATGTGGCAGATGAATTTTTCCCGCGTGGAATGCTTACATTAGATTATGGTTTTCTGCTGCCAATGCGGAACTCATCTTTGTGGCTTCGTAGTGCTTTCGGAGTTGGCTCTAAAAACCGGGAAAGCGCCTTCAGCAATTTTTACTTTGGAGGTTTTGGCAACAATTACGTTGACCACAGAGAAAAGAACCAATACCGCTTCCCAGAAAGTTTCGCAGGATTAAAGATCAACGAGGTAGCGGCTAATAAATTTGGCAAATTACTAATGGAAATAAATCTTACTCCGATTAGGTTTAGACGGTTAGGATTTTTATATTTGTATGCTACTCATGCTGAAATGTCGCTTTTTAGCTCAGTGTTGTTAGTGGATCCCGGTGATAATATTCATAGTAGAAATGTTTTCAACGCTGGCTTGCAGATAAATATGGAAATAGTATTTTTCTCGCTTTTAAAAACGACACTTTCTGTTGGTTATGGAGCGGCTTTTGAAAATAATTTTAAGCCACAGGATCAGTTCATGTTTTCATTAAAATTGATGTAGGTAGTATTGGACTATATTTTTGATATATTAATTGGAATTATTCCTGTATCCGTATTTCTGTTGCTATTGATTGGGTTTGACAGTTTCAAATTAGTCAAAGCAAAAGATATTTTTCATGCCATACTATTTGGTGTTATTTCTGCATTAATATCACTATTGATCAATAATCTAATTCGTTATAAATTTGAGATCAGTTACTATGATCTGTCTGTGATAGTAGCTCCACCTATCGAAGAAATAATAAAAATATTATTCGTAGCATATTTTGTTTATAAAGCCAGAGTTGGTTTTATGATAGATGGAGCCATACTTGGTTTTGCTATTGGTGCGAGCTTTGCAGCAGTAGAGAATACTCTCTTTGTGTTAAATGACCCAAACCAGAGTTTCTCTGTTTTGTTAGTCAGAGGAGTAGGCACAGCCATGATGCACGGAGGAGTTACGGCTATAGCTGCAATTATTCCTATGTATTTCATAACAAAAACGAAAATATTCAATGTTATATATTTTATTCCAGGGCTTGCCACAGCTATATTAATACATTTATTATACAATCGATTTTATATTGATCCTATATTATCTTCAATACTAATAGTATTTATAATGCCCGGATTGATATTTGCAATATTCTATCTCAATGAAAGAGCACTTTCCCGCTGGCTCGATATGGAATTTGATGAAGAAGTATTACTGCTTCAAAAATTAAAACAAGGAAATTTTTCTGATACAAAGCAGGGGATTTATTTTTTAACTATTAAAGATCAATTCAAACCAGAAGTTGTCTTTGATATGATATGCTATCTGCAGACATATCTTGTGCTTTCCATCCGGGCAAAAAGCATTATAATGCAACGCGAATTGGGTATCCAAACA
>CAYQTZ010000343.1:0-226 GCA_964420565.1 uncultured Hyphomicrobiales bacterium | reverse complement strand
GAAGAACTGGTCGCATAGCTCTATCTCCAATTTTGCCTATGAGCCAGAAAGAGATATGGAAAATAAACATTTTAAAATAATAATATGATCATTTTTACTGACGATATTAAATTTGTAGAAGAATACTTCACTCAAAGGATCAGTTGGGATCAGAGTTTAGTTGGCAAAACTACAGCTATACCATTACAATATTTTTCGCAAAATAGATTCTATTCCGGGGTAGTAG
>CAYQTZ010000342.1:0-3643 GCA_964420565.1 uncultured Hyphomicrobiales bacterium | reverse complement strand
GCAGACGCAACGTGGATATCAATATATTGATGTTCAATAACGCAGTGTATAGCTTGACTAAAGGTCAGTACTCGCCTACATCACTTACGGGACAGATTACTAAATCATCCCCTCTCGGTGTGTTAGACGATCCCTTCAATCCTGCTGCTCTTACACTTGGCTCAGGCGCTACTTTTGTTGCCCGTGCATACGATAGAGATACAAAAACCATGAAGCATATGTTTGACAGAGCTGCACACCACAGAGGTATCTCATTTGTAGAAGTCTATGCTAACTGCGTGATCTATAATGATGGAGCTTTCGATCTTTTTACAAAAAAAGAAACAAGAGACGATTACACTGTGAATCTTGAGCACGGCAAGCCCTTGATCTTTGGCAAAGAAAAAGACAAAGGTATAAAGCTGGATGGTTTCAAACCTGTGGTAGTTTCGTTAACTGACGGCAAGTACTCCGTAGATGATCTTTTAGTGCATGACGAAAAGGATACTACATTAGCATTCGTCCTTGCTAATATGACATATAACGAAAGTTTACCCCGCCCGATGGGAGTATTTCTTGATATTGACCGCCCATCTTATGATCAGAAAGTAACCGACCAGATTGAGTATGAAACTCAAAAGCCAGGTGCTTATGATTTAGAAGATCTGATGAAAGGTGATGACTTTTGGGAAATCAAAGGATAAGTAAAAAAAATATATATTAAAAAAAGAGCTATGAATGTTATATTTATAGCTCTTTTTTGTGAAATTTTTCTAATGTAAGACCATTGCAAAACCAAAGAAAATGCCCCTATGTCCCTCTTTTAAAATGTGGGATACCCGCACATATGATTACATATCAATGGCTTAATCCCTCTCTTGCTCGTAAGAAAGTGTCGGGGAGAGATCAGTTTTTGGACTTTTGCAATGGTCTTTTATTATTAATAGAATAGATTATTGCTTTGATTCATTTATTATTTTTTGTAACTTTCTAATCTGGATTAGTATGATTATTATTTATGAAAAGTATCAACTGAGTAAATGCTTTAATTTATTGAATCTAATAAGGGATATAATAATATATGAAAAAGTCAATGATCCTTTTGATTACCATCATATTAACAGCTAACGTTTTCGCACAAACGCAGCTACCTAACAGTGGATTTGAAGATTGGCAGGAAGTACTCAACTCAAAAAGTGAACTGATGTATGAATCTTTGTCAGGAGATTTCTGGGCAACCCTGAACAAATTGCGATTACTCGGCGGACCAGTAACAGTAGAAAAAACAGAAGACACACACTCTGGCAATTATGCTGCTAAATTAGAAACAAAGGGTTTTGGCACTTTCCGTATAACAGGGCTTATCATCTCTGGATACTTCGATAGCAAAGCAGATCCGGGAGAGAATATGGTGGAAGGTAAGCCATTTACAGCTATGCCTGACAAACTGGGTGCTTTTATTAAAAATCATCCTAAAAATGGTGATAGTTCTGCTATATATATTAATCTTACAAAATGGAATGGCACAAGCCGCGATACAATAGCCGAAGCCTCAATATCATTTGGCAGAGAAATTAGCGAATATGAATTAATAGAACTTAATCTAAATTATTATAGACGCGATATCGAACCGGATACCATAAAAGTTACTTTTTTGTCGAGTGTTGGAGGCAGGAACTTCACTGGTGGTGAAGGTACGCAACCGCAGATCGGCTCTACTATGTATATTGATAATTGCTTTTTAGAATATACTTCGGGCGTTCAGACACCTCTGTTTCAGGTAAGTAATGCCAGAGCTGTTCTTGACAGGCAGCAGGATTACATAGAAATCTTTTCTGAGAATAATATTGAAGGGAATAATCTGCAGATTTACAATGCGAAAGGAGAAGTATTACTTATGGATCTATTGGCATATCCCTATATTTTCGATGTTTCAGCATATCCATCAGGTACTTACTATTTTAATATTGTGGATAATAATAAAATATATGATCACGGAAATTTCTTGATAATCAGATGAAACGAATATCAATTATAGTAATATTATTTATGCTTATCCTTGCAAATAATTCTAATGCAGGGATACTTTTCTCTGATAATAACGGCTTGAAATCAGGAGTTGTTTTCGGAGGACCTTTGCCTTCGAAATGGTCTGAGGAATTTCATGGAAATCCAAGATTTGGATTCAAGGTTGGTTTCTTTCTTGACTATGAGATCAGCGAAGCAATTAGCATATTATCTGAAATGAATATTGCTTACAAAGCAGTTGATTTTACTGCTTTTCTTGAGAGGGACACAATAGTAGAAGTAGAGATGATGGGGGAGATAGGCACTATTCCCACATATTTTACTGCTGATATAGACGGAGGAATGGAGTTCTTTTACATTGATATACCTGTGCTTGTAAAATATGATCTTTGGGGAATGATGACCTTGCTCGGAGGAGTGCAATTATCAATACTTGTCGGAGGTGATTATAGTGGGAAAGCCCATGTGGTAGTGGGCGAAGGGGGATTCTATGATGATATTATCGAAGAATTTGACAATTTCAGCCAGCTAAACCGTATAGACGTGGCTGTCTGTCTGGGTGGAGAGCACCAGATAACAAGGGATTTGCGTATGTCGATACTTGCTACGCGGTCGCTTTTGCCGCTGATACAAGGCGAATCATACAACAGTAAATATATAGACACCGGTAATATGTACAACACTTATGTATCGCTATCAATAATGTATTCATTGTAAATATTTGAAATTTCATATATTTTTATTAAGTTGCATTTTTTATAATAAAGGGCCCGTAGCTCAGTTGGGAGAGCGCTAGAATCGCACTCTAGAGGTCGTGAGTTCGAATCTCATCGGGTCCACGTAGGTAGTTTTTTTTAAGCCCGTCAATCCTTGAAAGTATAGAATTGATGGGCTTTTTCGTTGGTGTGAGTGAAATTGGAATTGATCAAAATTTAAAGAATAGGACAATTATTTTACACTGTTTTTACACCAATAAATCGAACACTTTAGTCTTTTTTGTTGTTTTTTATCTTTTTTTCAAGTTGCGATAGTTTCTTTTGGGAGATATAATGCTGGGATTGAATTGCAGGAGTATGTCCCAGAATTTGAGCTTCTGTTACTGAGTTTATTAAATCATCATCAATGATCTTGTTTTCAAAATATTTTCTGATACTATGAAAACCAATAGATTATTTTATGTTTTAGAGTTTCGCAGTATTTACGAAACACTTTATAAAAGAAAAGCAGTTAAAATGTTCAATGATTGGATCAGTAAAACAGATGAGCTTGGAATAAAAGAGTTCAATACTGTCGCTAATACCGTTAGGAACAACATTAATAACATCCTTAATTCCTTTATCAACAGGCATACTAATGCAAATGCTGAATCTTTTAACTCTAAGATCAAGCTCTTTAGGGCTAACCAAAGAGGTGTTACAGATCATACTTTCTTTTTATTTAGAATCTCTAAGCTTATTGCGTAAACCCCAAATAAATGAGGTGCCCCGAAATAATACAACAAAACATATTGAAATAAATACTCTTGGATAATTACTCAATTATTTCTTAATTCATCAGCGATCAATATAATTCAGTACTACTGTCATGTAAACTTAATAAGCAACAATCAAGAATGATTGTTCTACTGAAGAAACCT
>CAYQTZ010000341.1:0-3645 GCA_964420565.1 uncultured Hyphomicrobiales bacterium | reverse complement strand
GAAAAATGCTTTCTTGGAGTTTTGGGTAAGTAAAAAGAATTTTGAAAGAGATGATAAACTATGGCTATGAAGACTGTTGTATCGCAAAATAATCATGCCCATGAATATTTATAATAAATCATGGGCATCCCATAAAAAACAATTTCTCAATTAATACTTATCTGTTTCTATACCACTGAACAGTTCTTTTGATGGCTTCGTCTAAATCAACTTTTGGTTCGTAACCGAGAATCCGTTTAGCTTTATCAATAGAGAAATGATAGTCCGTTCCTCCGTTTGAAATCCTATATCTCGTAAGCAGAGGTGGATTTTTACTTCTGAATATCTTATAGACTCCTTCTAACAATCCCGCAATAGAATAACCCAGCCAATATGGAGTAGAAAGTGTCGGACGTTTTGCCCCGAGTGCATCAGCCATTTTTTCTGTAAAGGTCTTCCAATCAATCTCGTAACCATCAGTAATAATGATAGCTTCGCCTACAGCTTCGGGTTTTTCTGAGGCAAGTATAATGGCATCAATCAAATTTTCTGAGAAGACAGGGCAGGTCCAATGCTTACCGCCATCTATATATCCAGCTTTGCCTTTCTCGAGTGCTTCTAAATATTTTTCTGCGAAAGTATGGTCATTCACCCCAAAAACATTGCCTGCTCGGATAGCAGTAATTTCCATATTAGTTGTTTTAGCGTATTCGAATAACCATTGCTCAGCTAATTTCTTTGTTTCGCAATAAGGGAATATGGTCGTAGGCAGCTCGTAATCTTCAGTTACGAATCTGCGGTTCGTAAATCCATGCAATACTGTAGAGCTAATAAGCACAAACCGCTTAACGCCTTCCTGGTTAGCAATTTCAGCAACGTTTTTAGTACCTTCAACGTTAATCTTATAGAAAAGATCGTAATGCCCCCAATCCGAAGCCAAGGCAGCTACATGAATAACTACATCCACACCTTTCATTGGCTCTACCAAAGATTCTCTGTCGGTAATATCACCATAGAATAGTTTTACATCAAGATCTTTGAGGAATCTCTGGTCGGAAGTTTTTCTTACTATACCGGTAACCTCATGTCCCTGATCTATCAGCTTTCTTGCTATGTTGCTACCTATAAAACCATTAATACCCGTTATAAAGTATTTCTTCATATTTTATCCAAAGTTGTAAAAAAACAAAATTGCATATTAATTTAGACTTCTCAAAATTAATGTGTCAAGCTATTGATAATGTTCTGATATTGATTAAAAAGATGTCTCTATTAACAATTTTCAATAACCATAGGATTTCAACAAATTTTTATTATTTCTCCATTTATCCCGTACTTTTACGAACAGCTCCAGATAAACAGGTGTTTGCAGATGCTCTTCGATAGCAAGTCGCGATCTTTCGCCCACCCTTTTCAGCTTTTCGCCCTTTGCTCCTATGATGATACCTTTTTGGGATTTGCGTTCTATGATGATCTCAGCGGAAATATACCATTTGCCAGTCTCGCGTTCTTTATATTCTGGGATATTTATTTCTGTGGAATAAGGGATTTCCTCGTGATATTCCTTGAAGACAATCTCTCGGATAAGTTCCGATACAAAGAATCTCTCAGTTTGAGTGCTCAAATACTCTGGGTCGTAGTAAAATTCTCCCTCTGGAAGATACTTATTAGCAGTTTTCAGAAATACATCTATGGATGCCTGCTTTAATGCCGACATAGGAATTATCTCATCAAAGAACCCCAATTTAGTAAAACTATCAATTATAGGCAGCACAGTTTTTACATCTTTTAGCAAGTCAATTTTATTTAAGAGTAAAAACACAGGCTTGCCGCTTTTTTGGATAGCATCAATAAAATCTTTCTGGAAATAATCGCCGTCATACCGAAACTTAACGACATCATATATAACAGCAATGATATCAGCATCTTCGATAGCGGTATAGATATAACTTACCATCGAACGCTGCATTTCATATTTTGGCTTTAAAATGCCCGGAGTGTCAGTAAATACAATCTGTGTGTCGTCCTTTGTATAGATACCAAGAACTGGTTTTCGTGTCGTCTGCTGCTTTTGAGTAACTATAGAAAGTTTAGTGCCAAGTATGGCATTCATCAAAGTAGATTTGCCGGCGTTGGGTTTGCCGACTATTGTCAGGTATCCTGCTTTTGTTGCCATATTTATTCTGAATCACCCGAACCTTCGTCTTTGTAATACTTTAAAATTCCATAAGGAATAATAACGCAATAGCCAATCAGTAAAACCAGCGGTGCTATCGATACAGCAAAGGGATTATTCCAGGTGCCATCCGGAACGGCGGCTTCATCTGTAATGCCCGTAGCCATCAAGCCAAAGCCAAACAGTATAACAATAATACCTATGCCAAGAATATATAAATTCTTTTTTGTCATTGGAAAATCCAATGCTCTTGCACCAGAGCTGACTTTGCGTTTATCGCGGAGATTTTTTCCTTTTCTTCTTTCCACTTGAACTTGCTTTTTTGCCATATCTTTACTCTAAAAATTAATTAAATAATCTTCAATTTAAGAAAATCTATACTTATATACAAAATAGATTAACGAATTAGATGTATAATGATTATTAATATTTTCAAAAATGATGAAGAATATGAAAAAATTTGTATATTTATATATAAGCAATATTTTATAATTGATTATTAATTCTATTTTTACATGAAGAAACTAATAGACCTTGAAGTAAGGGACAAAATACTGATAGCGGCACATAGAGGAGCTTCGGGAACACAGCCCGAAAATACCATCCCGGCTTTTGAACAGGCAATAGCCGAGGGAGTAGATATGATAGAAACCGATGTGCAGCAAACTTCAGACGGAATGATAATTACATACCACGACCTGTCTGTAAGCGATAATACAGGAAGTATCAATATTCAAGAAACAAAATATGCAGACCTTCCTTTGATCAATGCGGATTTTGGTACTTCAATTGCAGATGTAGTGCCACCCAAGCTGATCGAAGTCTATCGTCTGATAAAAGGCAAAGTATATCTGATAATTGAGATCAAAGAGATTAACAATCACAACTACAAAGCTGTGATAAACGAAATAATCAAGATGGCTAAGCAGGAAGATGTCTCAGACCAAATCTTGCTAAGCTCTTTTTATCCTGATTATATACGATACTCAAAAAGCATAGCTCCCTATGTTCCTACTGCATCTATCAAGATACCCAATAGAAACGCTTTGCCATCGGATTTGCATAAATTAACCGGTTGCGAGGCATTTATATGCTCTGTTGATGAGTTGAATGAAAAGATGATGGAAGATGTAGAGCGGCATAATATTTTCACAGGAGTTTACTCAGTAGATGACGAAGAAGCTCTAAAGAAAGCCCTTAACTACAAAGTAAATGCCGTTGCTACAAATTTCCCTAAAAAAATAGTGGAACTCTTGCGTAAATAACTATAATTTCATAGATTGTATATTATATAAATAAAAAATATCTCGAATAATTGAAAAGAATATAAAATGACAAAAAATCTCATATCCCTTTTTGTATGTTTAATAATTCTGACTTTGGGCTTGCAAAGTAAGGAACCTCCCAGAATCGGTTCGAGCGAAGAAAACTTTTCCAATACCCCCGCACTTGCAGGTGTTCCTATTATTATAGAAGAAAAATGCTCTGAG
>CAYQTZ010000340.1:428-3651 GCA_964420565.1 uncultured Hyphomicrobiales bacterium | reverse complement strand
ACACCCCTCGATCCCCTCTTACTAAGAGGGGAAGTAAGATAAAAGTCCCCATCTTGCAAAGCGGGGAAGTAAGATATAATCAAGCTCTTACGCCGACCGCCGACCACTATTTATCCTTAGCTTTTATTAATGCTTCGCAAAGCCAGTTAGCTAATGCCTGACGGTTATTCACTTTAGTAAAACGAATTTGGTCTATTTCGTTTTGAATATTGCCTAATTCCACATAGACGGCTATTGGTAATGTTTTTCGAAGCATATACAGATTTCGTGCCGAAACAGAACCTCGGTACCCTCTACCCGGTTGGTATAGGTCATATTTATTTTTAAATGTATCATAAATCTGCCCTGCCGTAGCTTCGCCTGAGATACTTCCTTTGTGATGATAAAAAAAGACATCAATTCTTTTATCGGGGAATCTCGAATCAACGTGAAGCATAATAGCTTTCTGTTTTATTGCGGCAGCTTTATTTTCTTCATACAAGATATTTACTATTTCTGCACGTTTCTTTAATCTGTTGATCTGATCAACATCAATAGTATCCCCTCCATAATAATATTCATCATTATCGCATATCAGCAAGCTTTCGTCCCGAATGCCGTCGGTAGAATCCCGGGTTATAATATATACCTTTGCTGAATGTTCGAGCAATTTCCGGGCAAGTCTCAGAGAAACATCATAAGCATACTCATCCTCGCAAACAGTCATGCCGGATATCTCGCTTACTGCTCCGGGATCGGGCCCTCCGTGCCCGCTAACTACATAGAAGACATATCCCTCAAGCTGATTGTCAATAATATTTATCACCTTGTGATCTTCACCAAAAATGTCGTAATTATAAACATCAGGAGTTGAAGAAATATTAATATCAAAATCAGGCAGATATTCAGTAGGTACCCATAATTCCATACTATACCGGAAATGTTTTTTTTGAAAACCAAATGCAAGCATTCTTTCGTTGAAAAACTCAATTTTCTTAGCCATTTCGTAATCTGTTATCCCGATAGTCGATCTTATGCTTTTCCCATTATAATTGAATGAGCATATCGGCAGTAAATACTCTACTCCGAGCAACAGAGCATCTCCATCGGCAAGATCATCCTTATTAAGATTGATAAAAACATCTTTGTAATAATCGTTAGCCGAAAGATCGTATCTTTCTAACAGTTCTCTTATGGAATCTCCTTTTTTGGGTTTAGCAGAAATAAAGGTGTATTCTTCTGATAATGCTTTATTAAACTGCAATAGAACCAAAAATATTGCCAAAAGAAAAAAAGTATTATATTTATTTATTATCATCCCTTAGGGTGTAATATTCCATAATTGCTAATAAACTTTTTTCAATTAATGAAAAATTTTTAAGACTAACAAATGATATAATTTCTGAGCTTTCAGCGATCAGCTTTCAACTATCAGCCTAAAAGCATGAATATATTAGACTTCCCCACGATTGATAAGAGATACTTAAGGCGTGTTTGTGATTAATATATCCGTATTACACTCGCCCCACTATCTCAAAAAAAGATTTGCGACTGTGATTAGACGTACCGACCTTAATCCCTAAATTGTAACTTCGTTTGTGATATACCCTGATTATACAGAGCTTAAGGAATTCTTTGAAATAATTTCGTGTTTTTACTGTCTGATAATTATTATGACTTATGATTATTGAAAGGACAGAATTGAAAAGTTGGAAAAAACTGAAATTCGGGAGTAGAGGTTTTGATGCTGTTATTTGTCTATTTGGTAAATTACCAAAGAGGAAAGTATTTAGTAATTTCAAGGGCGCTAAGATACTTGCCGCCGACGGCGCAGGCATTAAATTATTAAAAAAGGGTATAATGCCGGATTATGTCATTGGCGATTTAGATTCATTTTATGAAAAACCAATATTTGAAAAAATAGATAAAGCGAAAATTATTAGAATATCCGATCAGGAAACAAATGATTTCGAGAAGAATCTTTTATTTGCTCAGCAAAAAGGATACAAGAAAATTCTGATACTCGGGTTTCATGGCGGAGAATTAGAGCATTCCCTGAATAACTGGAGCGTATTGATTCGATATTCGAAAATTATGGATCTATGTATTTTCGATAGATTTCGCTATGGTATTCCAGTTCGGGAAAGCATCTCTATAGATACAAAAATAAATGAAATAATATCTATAATCCCTCAAACAAATACTAAGATAAAGACTAAAAATTTAGAATGGCATCTGAATAATGAAGTTCTGGAATTCGGCAAACGGGAGGGAGCAAGGAATAGAGCAATTAAAGACGAAGTCGATATTGAACTGCTCGAAGGCGAGTACCTGCTCTTTATAAATTCTCGATTACCTTATGCTCCTGAGCTTGAGTAATTGCTATAAAATTAAATGATAAACTAAACGTCTAAACATAATTAAACAACTTGCATAAATATATGTCAGGTAATTAATGAAGAAGGATATACATTCCTGGAAAAGTTCACAACTTAACAAAAATATGACTATAAATGTATATGGTCATTATGGTTTTGCAATTATGCTTTTCCCGGCTTTTACTGATAGTGCTGATGAGTGCGAGAAAGAAGGTATGACAGATGCAATAAAGCCTTATTTGGATAAAGGAAAATGCAGAGTATTTGCCCTCGAATCTGTTAATAATGAATCATGGCTCAACAATGAAATCTCACCTGAGGAAAAATCAAAACGACACTATGAATATAATAACTATGTAATTGAAGAAGTAGTACCTTTTATCTTTAATCTTTGTGGTGGACCAGTGCCGATACTTACTGCGGGAGCTAAGCACGGAGCATTCCACGCTGGCAATAAATATTTCCGCCGTCCCGATTTATTCTATGGAGTAATAGCAATGAGCGGCACATATGATCTACAGCATTACTGCGGCGATTATTTCGACCAGAATTGCTATTTTAATTCGCCTGTTCATTATCTGCCAAACCTGCATGATAATTACTGGCTTTCATTTCTGAAAAATAAGCATCATGTTTACCTGCTTTCTGGCTCAGGCAAAGATGATCACCCTGAAAGCACAAAGCATCTCGGCGAGTTGCTATTTAATAAATCTATTCCTCATAATGTAAATATCTGGGGTGATCAATGGAGGCATGAGTGGAAAACGTGGAACGCAATGTTAGCAAATATTTTAGAAACTAAATTGTAGTTATTTTATATAGATTTGAAAGGTTAGAATATGACAATCAAAGAAATTTTTGACACA
>CAYQTZ010000340.1:0-418 GCA_964420565.1 uncultured Hyphomicrobiales bacterium | reverse complement strand
CGGGATGTCAACAAACACATCCAAACCCTCGCATAGTGTCCCTGCTTTTTTACATAGTAAGGGATATGATATTATTCCTATAAACCCGTCAGCAGATGAAATTATCGGTCTGAAGTCACATAAGAATCTAAAAGATGTACCTGATGTTATTGATATATTAAATGTTTTCCGTCCTTCTAAAGATGCTCTCGCAGTTGTAGAGCAAGCAATAGAACGCTTCAAATCTAAAGGCGACATAAAACTCATCTGGCTGCAGGAAGGCATTATAAACGATGAAGCCAAAAAACTCGCAGAGGATAATGGCATCGAATTCATTCAGGATAAATGCATGCGTAAAGAGTATATGAATTTATAGCCATTTTATAGCGGTTGGCGGTTAGCAGTAAGCAATCAGCCATTTAATTTTTAATTCTTCTCC
>CAYQTZ010000339.1:1182-3652 GCA_964420565.1 uncultured Hyphomicrobiales bacterium | reverse complement strand
GGCGGCAAACCAATTGCACATAAAAGAGCTGTTCCAAAAGTTGGAAGAAATGAACCCTGCCCATGCGGTAGTGGTAAAAAATACAAACAATGCCACGGCAAGTAAAGATATTTTTTTAATTATCAGAAATTGGAAATATGAAAACAATAAATAGTATTGGTTTTCTTGCGGCAGCAATCGTTTTCTTTATGCTTAGCTCCTGCCAGTCGGATAAAGATTTGATATGCGACGGTTATTGGGTAGAAAATGATGCCGAAAACTCTTTGGTTAAATTTTCTGATGATGGTAGATTTATTAATATCAGGAATCCCGAATCTAATATTAATTACGAAATAGATGGGAACGAAATGATATTAATTTCCGATAGTGAAAAGCATAAGCTAAAGATCAAAACTGTCAGCGATATGGAATTTGTTATTGGTAATGATAACGAAGATTTTTCGTTCTTCAGAGCAACACCTGGCGATTACTTCTTTGGCATCTGGCTGGGCCAGGGTGCAAGCAAAAACATCAAGTTCACTTTTGCCGAGAAAAACAATGGATACCTGACGGTAATCGATGACACTCTAACTCATACTGAGTTTTTCACCTATCAGCTGATAGATAGCGAAATGATTATCTATAAGCAAGACAAAGGCATAGATACAGTGAATTACAACTTTGAAGATGAGCTTAATGAATTATATCTCACCAATAAGAATAACAAAGTTATAGAGCTTAAAAGAATGTGAAAAGAGATTCTAACCATCATCCGTAAGTAATATACTTCATTAGCATTATAACTTCAGCCCTTACCTATCCAAAGAATATCAAACTTTGGGAAGGCAAGGGCAGAATAGATCATAAGACCATTGCAATGTTCTTATTTCAAGAATAAGTTAAAAGCTACTCAGTAACCACATCTTGCGGCGACACCTTTTTATATTTCTTTCTTACTACTTTGGTCTTGTCAGGTACTACTTCTCGAGTCGGAATATCTTGCTCATTGGCATAAGAATATTGAACAATAACGATTTCACCATCATCAAATTTTTCTACTTGCTCTATGTTTTTTACATAACGATTTCTATGCCAGCAATAATGCTCGTGAGTGCCGGAAGCAATCAAAAATTCATATTTCAGAGGTATATCCATCTCATGCCATACGAAAGATTGAGCATCGTGGAAAAGATTGAAAACGTCGGTGCTGTCGTTATATTTATATTCCTCGTAGCTTTTTATTAAGCCTTCTTCGTCATAATCAAAGATCCATTTGTCATTAGCGAAAGCTGACGAATCCATTGCTTCGTTCAAATATCCAGTAATAGATGCTATTCTTCCCTGTTCGTCTTTTTCTACTTTGAAAAACTCCAGAGAAGCGTCATGGTCATCGCCATAAGTTGATTCGAATTTCACTGGCAACCCATTTTCGTCAAACACTGTTTTTGATTCGAGATAAACCTGACCGATATCGGCTATTTCGTCGCCTTCTTGTTCTTTAAGTTCAGGTGTAACGTACATCACTCTTTTTTCTACCATGTAAATCGTTTCGTGCAATCCTTTCGGCCGGTTTTCTTTCAATGGTAAAAAACGGAGTATATAATGGTCTGTAATATTATTGCCGTTCACATTCTTAAATTCTGGATCATCTGAATATATCTTTACTTCTTCGGATATTAAATAACCGTCGTCATCATAATGATAGATTACTGTTCTTATCCTATCTTCCTCGGCTATTTCGCCTTCGTAATCATCCTTTTGAAGGAGTTGCATAGTTTCGGGATCATATTTAAGCACGGATTTATCAATTGTAGTACCAATTTCGTCGGTTACAACTTCTTGTATCGGTAAACCAATATCGTCAAATTCTCTTTCTATAGATTTAATAACTACACCGGCAGTATCTTTGATTACTTTTTTCTGCCAGAAATAATCGCCTTCATTTGCATATTCATAATAAATAAATTCCGTGTCAACCAAAGACGAATCATAGGTTTCAATGACTTCTTCTGTAATAACGATGAACTCATCGGGTTCCTGAATAGTTTCCTGTTTCTCGCAAGCAATCATTAGAATAATAAGCATTGGTAAAAGTTGTAATAGTTTCATAGAAGCTCCTGAATATATGAGAAAAAAATAGTTAGTTTTTATATTACATTATAATAAAGCAGAAATTCCAATCATTAGCCCACCATAGCCGTCGCCCATAATTGATTTTTGCGTATAATTTATACTTAAAGTTACGCTTGGACCGTCCTGGATAGGCATGGCATATCCTGCTCCGGCAAGCACTCCCCAACCGGTATCGCTGGCGGCAGATTGTCTCGAATAAAAAGGATTATTAGCTGTAATATACGCAAGACCAATATCAGCCCTTACGAAATAACCCCTGCCGATATTTTCAAAATAATGCTGGCCGCTTGCCGATATTAGATAATGATTATACTGTATGGATTGCCCGCCGTAGTTTCCGTTATTATAGCGGTCATTG
>CAYQTZ010000339.1:0-1172 GCA_964420565.1 uncultured Hyphomicrobiales bacterium | reverse complement strand
ATCATAATCAGGCAAAGTCAGATAGAAACCAAGCAGATCAACATATAAGGGCAGATGGTTCACGTTTTCCGAATTATTCAACTCATCAACGGTCTGCTGAATAGCTGTCGGATAGAACGTAAAAGCATAGCCCACGCCCCAATAAGAATACCAGCTATCTGGCTCTTCATCATAATCCCAACTATAAGAGAAATTTGGGAATACTAATAAAATGAATGCTAATAATATAAGTGATTTTTTCATGGCAAACAGATGTAATTAGTAAATAATAATAGAATTTATTGATTCAAGTCTTTTATCAAAACCGAATTTTGCATCATTGAATATTGGCACCCGGAAACTCCCCATATTATCGTTTGAAGCACTATATCCTTCGAAAATAGCACCAAGGAATTTTGTTTTGAATTCATCTTTACCATATTCATCATGATACACCCAAAAAGCAGCTATTGATATAAGCCATTTCGGAATAAATATTAAATATTTTTTCATTAACAATAACCTTTTCAACTAATGCTCTAACTAATAAAAGTAAATATAAAAAAAACTTTCTATATAACATCAAATTTTGAAACATAATCGTTCATTCAAATTCTCAAAATTCTATATGTATAAAGAAAGTAAGAAATAAAATAAGAGATAAAGTTAAACAATTCAATATCTTTTACGTATATTTATTTACAGAAGAATTTATAAGGAGAAATATAATGAAAAACTTAAAATTCATAATCTTAATTACAGTTTTAGCTATATTGACTGTAAACTCAGCTATAACCCAAGATTACAAATCATCGGTTGCTCTCTCCTACGAAAACCATATATACGACAACCAACCAAAAGATGTGTTGGGTATTAATGTTGAATATTTTTTGACAGATAGAATCAGCTTAAATTACAATTATAATTTCACGTTCAAACCACACGCCCAATGGCAGCACACACCAATAATGACCTATCTCGGCTGGGAACTGTTATATCCTGTTATCAAGGAACTCGGCGAAGAAAGCGAAGAAGAAGCAGATCCGTCGTGGGCAATTACCGCTTTTCTACTGTCAATAGCAATACCTGAGGGAGTTAATTTCCACTTTCCTTGGCGAGACAACATTAACACAGGAATAATATTGTCCGTAAATCCTTTTGGTTTCGAAAATATTAACGGAACAGAATCCTTC
>CAYQTZ010000338.1:0-3658 GCA_964420565.1 uncultured Hyphomicrobiales bacterium | reverse complement strand
CGGCAGCACCAACCTTAGAAAAATCGCCTCCGGAGGTAGTACCCGTAATATTCTTTACAGCAAAAGCATCAGTTGCTGCAATAAAAAATAGCAGGGCTGAAAATATAATTAGTATCTTTTTCATGTTATTATTTCTCCTATATAATCTTTTTTTAATCATTTTCATTCTATACGCCCGGCTCCCTTTTTCAGAAAGCCGGACGATGAAAAATTATTCCGGCTGAATTCTAAAAGGACCAACCAATACTGTAAATTGCTGAACTGTCTCCGACCCGTCGGGTCCTTTAATCACAGCTACCAATACCTGGCTCTGCACTCTAAATCCATTTTTTGTAAGCAAGTCCCACACTTCAACTGTAGCTTTATCTGCCTCTGGCGAATTATATTCATTGTGATTAATAGTCTCAATATGATCGCCGTTTATTGTGTAAATATCTATTGTTGCCGTAGGAGGCAGCTTGGTAATAAATAACTTATTATCATAAGGCGACACCTGTGCCTGATGAGTAAGATAAAATGGATTGGGTACTATCTTAATATCATTCATCATATTGTCAGTATATTTATTCTCTTCCGGAGCATGCGAAGAAATCTTAGCTCGCACTTTTGCACTCGGCAATGGATATCCCAAAGCACCACCAAAGGTTTTTAGCACTATTTCGTCGCCAGCCTGAAAGTCCTGACCAAATTGGTAATTATCCATATCTAATGCCTCATAATCGGTAACGCTCAAACTCAATTTATCGCCTTGAGGAGAAACTTTACCTACATTAGCATAATCTAACAAATAATAGCAACCTGATGCCTGAAATACATTAGTAAAGTCAATTACATCTTCGCCGTTTTGAGCGGTTAAATAATAACGTCCCTGAGTGCCAACTGTAGAATAGTTCACATTATCATGTTGAAAATCAGAAGGGTATGCGTAAACTGATCTTAACTCAATAACATTTCTTTTAACTTCTCGGGCGTTTACCCAACCGACAGAATATAGATTGTATTTACCAATAAAATCATTGCTATTCTCGCCAAGCAATGTGGGAGTGGGGAACTGTTTTGACCTTTCATAATCTTTGGGTAAAGCCATAAAAGGAATTTCCTTAATATATTCGACCTTAACGGAATCTTCGCTACCAGGCATAAAAGGTCTTTCATAGCTAATATCGTTAATTACTTCCATCTCAAGATAAGGAACGTTAAACGTCTTTTGGTTTTGTTTGTTCTTGCCCCACTTAATAGACATTTCCTCAAATCCGCCTTCTTTAAATTTAACTCTATATTCGGCTGGACCATTATTAAAACTTCCATAATGAGTCATAGAAGGAAAATACGGCACTACAACCGGCTGAGTAAGCATTACCTTATCGAAGTCGCCAGTTCTGTTGTCTGATTCAATAGCATAGATAGGAGTTTTATCTAAAAAATAATCTGGGTCTTCAAGCTGTTCCTTTGTTGGTCTCATTGACATATGGTCTGGACGGTAGCGGCCACCCCACTGCTCTATACTGAAATAAAATTCAAAACCAAGTGTCCCATAAGCTTTACCAAGCATATTAAGAGAGTTAGGATTAGCAAAGGATGAAAGGAAATCGCCTGTATTGTACTGACCTGTTCTCATGATGACTTGTCGGTTATCATAAAGACCAAATTTGTTATACAATGTATCAGTTCTGTCTGGTTTCAGATAGTTAGTGTCAGGTATAGCTTCTGTTGACCATACGTAGCTCGCTGCATCTTCAGTAAACATCTGAAATATAGTCTCATCATTTTCATAAGAAGCTATGCCATCGAAAAGCAGTTCGCCTGTAGTTAGGTCTTTCAGAGTGATCCTGTTCCTGTAGAGTCCGCAATGTACAGTTGTACCTGTTGCTGAAGAAGGAATAGTAAACTGAGATTGGTACCAATATGGCTGAAACTCTAATTCAAGCTCATGTCCGGAAAAGTATTGGTTTAATCTCTGCTGGTTTACAGAATAAAAATTGAAATTATATAAACCACCAATTCGGCTGGAATCAACGTAAGTGATCTCAAAAGAAGCATTATTACCAATGCTTGCAGCCCTTGGATAAGCTGTTACAAAGTTTGGCAGATCCGGACTACTGCTGTTTAATTTAGCAGGAGTTGGCTGGTTTACATCGCCTTCGTCATACGCAAGCAGCATATAATGATATGGCACGTTATTAATCAGCTTTTCACTTTTCGACGGATTGGGATCGGTTTGCACATATCCATCGTGGTTGTCATCGCCAATATCATAATATGTCCTGCCATTTGTTATTTTTGCCATATATGGCATCACGACTTCTTCTAATACGTCATGCTTCTCATAATTATATACAAAATCATGGAATGATATCTTAGCTTTCTTCTTTTGGATATAGGAATATATCGAGTCAAGTGCTGCAGCTACGTGTTGACGGTCGTTTAAAGCGTCTCGCCACGATATTGGCTTCATTACATCCATCATCTTTTTAGGTGAGCCATCAATTATTTCTGTTCTCCAAGTATTCTTCAGATAATATATATCATCTTCAGGATCATAAGGCAGCAAATTAGAAGTATCCTGAATAGTAATTGATTCTTTCTTATACAGCAAAGGATTCCATGTCGGGTTCGATGGGTCTATCTTGAATTCACCGAGCATTATTGTATCCATCAAATCGTTTCGGTATGTTCTATTGCTGTCAAATGGTGATATGTAAAAATTATTAATACTTAAGGGAAAGTTTTCAGAAGTTAGAACTTCAAAAAATTGGATACCGCTTTCTACTGCAATTTGGCGGTAGAAACGACCCCATGGGTCAGTAACTCTTGATGAATCTATATAGTATAACTGAGGTATCATATAGTTTTTGTCTAAGCCAAGAGCAAGCTTGGAATTAGCATAAGCTACAGAATCATTTTGGAAATAAACTCCCCAGGGCACTCTTAGTATTTTCAGACCCAATGTATCAAGATTGCCATCTTCTTTTAAAAGAGGGCCGACGATCTTCAACTGGTCAATATACGGATCCATTTCTGTCTGGTCGCCACCTTTATATTCAGATTTAAAGAATGGAGTGGGCAGTTCCCACTCAGCTACCTGTTTCCAACCGAAGGGACCTTTGCCGCGTGAATACTCTATGGTTGGTGATTCATAAGTTGTGGCAAAAGTATCTAAATCTGTTCTACGGGCGCGGTACAATCTGTAGCCCAAAAAGTCCATACCCCCCTCAACTATATCTCTGGATAATTCTGAAGTAGAGTCCCAGGTTATGAGAATTCCATTATGGAACAGATCTTCAGGCTCAACTGGATTAAATCGAGCTCTCCACGGAGGTTCCGGAGCGATAAAGTTATTGTCGTACACTCTTTGTGCAAATTTGTCTTTGCGGACGAGCTCTGCCATATCTTCCCATGAACCATCAGCATCTTTACCCCTTGATGGGCTTGCCAGAATAATACCAACAACTATATTTATTGTGTCGCCCGGCACAAAGTTATCCGGATCGTCAATATTTTTAGCGGGTCTCATGTTGAAAGGACCTGTTGACATCATAAAGCGTCTGTCGCCGGGGCCTGCGTCGCCCATTTTATTACCTTCTGCCATATAATTATAGCGCTGTTCGTCGTCATTAATATCTTCAGCTATAGGCCAGTTAAATGATGTTATCAAGCC
>CAYQTZ010000337.1:0-3694 GCA_964420565.1 uncultured Hyphomicrobiales bacterium | reverse complement strand
TTATGATTAAATATCTGAATCAACTTCCATAATTAACTATAATTCCATGACAATCGCATACATATACCTTCGTATCCTCCCCATAGCGGGAGTTGATAAAAAGCCAGTGCAACAGGCAGCGGCTATTAAAAAATTGGGCATCAAAGATTTTGATGTCATTGTGCTTAATCCTAACGAGACAAAAGAGCAGGATGGTGTAAAATATGTGAAGTATCGCACCTTCCCCAAGCCATTCCACTGGCTCGATTATATCTTCAAGCATAATTTCTGGCGCTATAAAATTTTCGAGAAATCCTTAGACCTTAGTAAATATGATTATTTAATTATTAGATATCCGCGTGCTGACAGGTCGGGGATACAATTCTCAAAGCTCCACAGTATTATAACTGAACATCATACACGCGATTTATTTGAATTCAAATTAGAGGCACAGACATCAAAATCTGTAATTGTGAAACTTTTTAAATACTTAAGATATTTCCTTGAGAATAAATATGGCATGACAATATTGCATAATTCCAAGGGTAATATATGTTTAAGTAATTCAATTAAGGAAAACTTAAGTATTAGAACTAAAAAAAGATTGAATAAAATTGTAATTGGTAATGGTACAAATGTTGATTCTATAGAATTCACAAAATACAAAATATTTGATCAGAAAGAATTGCATATTGCCTTTGTCGGTAGCTCCAATGCACCATGGTTTGGTATTGATAGATTAATATCGGGAATAAGAAACTATAAAGGTGATATAGATATTAAATTACATTTAATTGGTAGTTTTTCAAACCATTTTAAAAAATATGACTTTATCATTTTGCACGGTTTGTTAAAAGATAAAGATTTCGATAAGGTTATGCGAGATCAAAATATTGCCTGCGGTTCTTTGGCACTCTATTTAAGTCATGGTGATGATGCCTCGACTCTGAAAATACGTGAATATACCTCGAGAGGAATGCCATTTATTATCTCAGGAAAGGATATAGATCTGACTTATAGTAATATTGATAGCAATTTTTTTTTAGAAGTTCCCAACGACGCTTCACCTATAGATTTTGAAAAAGTCATCGAATTTGTCCGGGAAATAAATTCTAAATACACGGTAGATGAGCTTTCTTCATATATGCGGGAATATGCAAAAAAATACATGGACTGGACCATCAAAATGCAGCAATACCACGACTTCGTGAAGAAAATTGATGAGGGAACCCCTTAGCCCTCACTTCAATTCTATGCTTTCTATTGCATGCTCGAATATCTCTGAGTAGAAGCTGAAGTGGGCTTTCGGTGCCTGGAAATATGCGTAAAAAAGTACGTCTTCTTTCGTTAGCACCAGCTCATATACCGAGAGCACGGGCATCTGTTGGTTTACTTGTATCTCTACTTTGTTCAGTAGGGCATCCCAGCCGGATTTCTTGTAGAGCCGTTGGGAGAAGATGTCGTAAACAGCATAATCCATAGCGTTTTGCGAGCTGCTGCCTTTCCAGAATTCTGTTAGTTCGATTGGCGAGCTAACTCCATAGTTCTTACCCATATTTTTGTTAAGCGACATATTCACGCCTACCTGAAAGTAATCGCGGGTACTTACCACAGAATCTTTGGCAACGAGCATGGCGGTTTGGTCTTCGGTAATCTGGTCGGTTTTGTGCCAGTTATCGGGCAGCTCTATGGAAATTTCTCCCATAGTGCTTACGTATCGCCTGTATTTTATATCGCCTTTCTCTTCGGGCAGTTCGAGAATTTCTGTGTTCATTTCGCGTAAGGTTTGGCGGTCTTTTTCGGCAAGCTCTTTGTTGCCTGATTTATCGTATGACATGGCTCGGTTGTTCAGTGCAGTGGTATTCTGGGGGTTCAACTGCAAGGCTTTGGTGAAATATTCTGCTGCGTTTTCAAATTGCTTCATGTGGTAATGGCAGTTTCCGAGCATATAGAATAGGTCTTCTTTCTGCAAGCCCCTTTGGCTGGCGCTAATTAAATCTTTGGCGGCTTGTTCGTATTCTCTATCGTTATAATAAATTATAGCCCGCTGGTAAAATGCCATTGGGTTATTGCTGTCCAGTTCGATAGCGCGGTTAAAGTCCTCGATGGCTGAAATGGGATTATTCCAGTTTAAGTAAGCTGTTCCGCGGTTTAAGTATGCCTGAGCAAAGTCATTATCTATGGCAATGGCTTTGTCGAGATCGGCGATAGCCATTTCCATATTCCCGAGCAGAGAGTAAGTAAGACCTCGGTTGTTATAAGCATCTACATAAGTGGAATCAATTTGTATCACTTTGGAAAAATCTATTGCGGCTTGCTCAAGCTCCATTTTATATAAAAAGCTTAGCCCTCGAAAATAATATGAGCCAGATCGAAATTGTTTTTTGAAAGTGCTTGCTTGCCGGCTTCCATATTGTTTTCCTCAGTTGGATTGTCATTATTGCCTGAGCAGGAGTTAATAGCAAGTATTGTAGCGAATAATGAGATCACCAGAGTAAATAGCATAAATTTTCTCAAAGTATTACCTTCCGATATTAATCAAAATCATTTTTATACCTTAGAGTAACTTAGACGAATTAAATAAGATAAAATTAATATATAGAGTAATTTATTTAGTTAATTGACCTTCTGAAGTCTCTCTCTGCTTCTGTTGGCACATATTGAGACTATTTTATAATCCCATAATTGATCCATCCACAGCCTTCCCTTACTACGCAAGTGAGGGAGTAAGCCGTCGTAATATCAATAGTTTGGATAACTCCCCACTTTTTTTATATTCCTAATTGTCAATAAAAGTGGAATGATGGGGGGGACTGATCTTTAATTCTGATATGTTCTTTTATTAATTATAATTTTTTACTGCGAAATCTTTGTTTAAATCGCAGTTTTTGTAAATCCATAATTATTGGTTAAGAGTTCTAAATAATAGCTTAACGTCTTTTTCCCTCAGCTTTAATAGAGACTTAATACTTCGTTTGTATATTTGAAAAAGAAAGGAAAAGTATGGAAACGATCATTAAATTTTTTATTCTGCTGCTGATAGTCATTATTATCTGGAGGCTTGTCAGAATGCTCTCTACTCCTGTTTTTAAAATGCTTGGATTATATATCTACTATACTCCAACATTTTTCCTCCATAAATTAACGCCTCGCCTTTACGAAATCCATCTCGGCACTACATGGGATTACATACAGATGGATAAGATAAGCCCAAGAATATTTATGAAGAATATGTCGCAGGGTATGATAGCAATGATCGAAGATATTGAATCGGGGATCATTCACCCTGACTCAAGATTAGTTGGGAGTATTCATTACTTTAATCCTAAAACTACCAAAAAATTTGGCTTTAAGAATCGCAGAATGAATTTTTTCGAAATGCTATTATTCATTCTTTCATATATCGAAACGGCGGCAATGCTTTCAATAACCTATGGGCGCATAATGCTACCACGGTTAATGAACACAAGAATACATTATGCAAAAGCAAGTGACCTGATCAAATATAAGACAAAGTACATCTATTATTATAATATGTTTTCAAAATCCAAAAACAAAGAGAATTTGTTCATATTCTCAAGTCCTGATGCAGGTCAAGTCTATTCTATATATTATTGTTAGATCGAGATTTTTTGTATTGCTGAAGCGTATATCGCTTGTTGTAAAAGATATTTCATAAGCCATACATGTGTGGGGGCAATCCAAATATCATTCT
>CAYQTZ010000336.1:0-3709 GCA_964420565.1 uncultured Hyphomicrobiales bacterium | reverse complement strand
TAGGGGGATTCTCTTTGGTTTTGCAATGGTCTTAACTTACTCGAAAAGCAGATATGGAAGATGCTTTGTAAAAGTAATTCTTAGAGCGGAGTCATATCCTGTAAAATAAAAAATCATTTATTAAACAAATTGACATCTATGAAAACTTTTTTGATCATAAATTTTTCAGAGTAAAAATAAACTGCCTGTAATTTTGCTTAGTGAGTTGTCAGATGTCATTTGCCGGAAGTGAAAACTATTAGAAATCTCCTGAAAATCAATACTCTACAAATCCTCTTTTATTACAGAAATTCATTTTTTTTTTGAATTATCATAATACATAAATATATTGTTAGGATTATGAAATTTACAACATTTAAAAATAATCTTGATTTATTAATTGATAACTTAATGGAGATCAAATGAACATTTTAGTTTGCATTTCGAGAGTTCCCGACACGGCTTCACGCATAGTTGTCGGCTCGGACGGAAAATCTATCGACAGCGGCGGCTTGAAATTTGTCGTCAATCCTTATGATGAGTTAGGTATAGAAGAAGCATTACAGCTTAAACAAAAGAATGGCGGAGAGGTTACAGCTATTACTGTGGGCACAGAAAAAAATACTGACGTTCTCAGAACAGCTCTTGCCATGGGGGTGGACAAAGCTGTGCTTATTAAAGGAGACGAACCAGGCGATTCTTTTTATGTAGCTGAAAATATTGCAAAATTCGCTAAAACTTACAATCCAGATTTGATATTTCTCGGCAAGCAAAGCGTTGACTTCGATTCTTTGCAGATACCTTCTATACTTGCTGAGAAACTTGATATGCCGTCAGTTAGTGTTGTTTCTGAATTATCAATAGATGCCGGCAAAGTTACAGCCGAACGCGATATTGAAGGTGGCAGAGAAACCGTCGAGGCTGCTATGCCCTGCATTATTAGCTGCCAAAAAGGGCTAAACGAACCGCGGTATCCTAAGCTTCCAGACATTATGAAGGCAAAGAAAAAACCAATAGAAGAAATTGATGCTGAAAAAGTGGACCCAAAAGTTTCTATACTCAGCATGGAGATTCCCTCGAAAAAACGCGTTGGCAAAGTACTTACCGATAGCGACGAAGATATCAAAGAATTGGTTAAGCTATTGCACGAAGAAGCTAAAATTATATAATTAATAATGTAAATATGGAGAGATTATAAATGAAAAAAATTCTTGTTTATTTAGAGCCACAGGGAGATGCCCTGAAACGCACTTCTTATGAAGTTGTCTCCGCTGCCTATAAACTTGCCGGAGCCGCATCTATTGATTTTGTTGGTGTTTTGATAAACGGCACACAATCCCAGGCAGAAAAAGCAAAAGAATATGGGCTAAAAGAAGTTGTGATTGCCAAGCATGACCTTTTCGATAAATATTCATCAATGGCATACTCAGAAGCTATTGCTCAGACAGCAAAAGCCGAGGGAGCTGACAGCATCATGTTCGCAGGAAACGCTGCCGGTTTGGAAATTGCGCCAAGAGTAGCCGCCAAATTAGATGCTGGTTACATAGCTGACTGTATCGATTTGCAATTCGAAGATGGAAATATCATCGCCAAAAAGCCAGTATATGCTGGCAAAGCAGTAATAACAACAAAAATTGACACCGAAGTCAAAGTCTTTTCACTTAGACCTAATGTTTTCACAGCTGTTGCTAACCCTGTAGATACGCTATCAGCTAAAGATTTCGAACCTGAACTAACCGAAAATAACAGAAAATCTTATGTAACTAATTTATCAAAAAATGAAGGTAAGTTAGATGTACTCGAAGCGGATATAATAGTTTCAGGAGGTCGCGGGATGAAAGCACCTGAGAATTTCAAGTTAGTAGAAGAACTCGCTGAATCTCTCGGCGCAGCAGTTGGTGCTTCCCGTGCTGTAGTTGATGCCGGCTGGCGTCCCCATAACGAGCAAGTAGGACAAACTGGCAAAACTGTATCGCCAAGCATGTATGTTGCCTGTGGAATTTCTGGTGCTGTGCAGCATCTTGCAGGAATGTCAAGCTCAAAGATAATTGTTGCATTAAATAAAGATAAAGATGCCCCAATATTCAAGGTAACTGACTATGGGATAGTTGGAGATGTATTTGAAGTAATGCCAAAGCTAACGAGTTTAATAAAGGAAGTTAAGTCATAGTGCTAATACTACAAATGATTTTGCAATAAAATAACGTAAGATCGTTCTTATTTATACAAGAGACGATTATGAAAAAAACGTAAATGGCAATATGGAGAAAATACAACTCATGGTACTTGGTCTTTCAGCAAGTCCTGCAAGTAATAATGCTTACGCTCTTATATTGAAAGAAGTGGAGGGTAGCAGACGATTACCTATTATTATCGGAGCTTTCGAGGCTCAGGCAATAGCTTTGGAGATGGAAGGTGTTTTACCTCCTCGCCCAATGACTCACGATCTGCTTAAATCTGTAATAGATAGTTTCGGAGAAACCATAGAAGAAGTTTACATTAGTGAACTGCGAGAAGGTACATTCTATGCCAAGCTGTTATTCGGAGCTTCACAAATTGAGATAGATGCTCGCCCCAGCGATGCCATAGCTTTGGCTGTAAGATGCAACGCACCGATTTACGTTAACAGCGACGTAATGGAAGACACAGCAGTATTCCCTCAGGAAGCCGACCAACAAGATGTTCCCGGCGAAGAAGATGAAGAGCTGCAATTCCTAAGAAATCAAAGCGGTAAAGCTGAGCAACGCCCACAAAAGAAATCAAAAGTAGAAGTATTACAAAGTCAGTTAGACAGAGCAGTAACCGACGAGGATTATGAACGAGCTGCGAGATTGCGCGACGAAATCAAGAAAATACTTGAAAGTAGTTAGAAAAGAAATACAAATGACTAATAATTTATAGAAGCGGGTAATAAGAGATTTATCCGCTTTTTTTATAAATCTCTTATGGGCAAAATATTTCTGTCAGAGCTAATCACCGTAACTGCGACCTGTTTGTAGATTCCATAATTTTCCGAGCAGAGCGCCTCGTTCCTCCCCACTCCCCCACTGACACGCAGGAGGGAACACGCATCTTCTCATCTTGCTTCCTGTGCTGAACATGACCCCTAATGACATGCAGGAGTAGCGAACACGCATGCGTGTTCCCTATATGGATGTAAATAATTGCATTCCCAAAGCGGAGTTTTGGAATGAGAGCTGGTGGTGAAGCGGAGTTTGAGAATGAGAGCTGGTGACGGCTCCCTCCTTACCAAACTCCGATTTGGTAAGGATTATTTTTGTCCAAGTTGCACTTGGATCATCTTATTTTTTGTCTTGCCAACCCCAAGCTCCCATAACCGCAGCGAACAAGCATACGTGTTCACTACAAACCGCTGACCGCTTAAAATTCATCCTGCTTAATAACGTTTGATTAATCAGAAAAATTATAAAAATAATCATGAGCATTATTATATAGGTGTTTGTAGTTCCCAATGGTCTTTTATTTATTTGTTTTTTATAAATATATTATTAAATTAGTAATTAGATTGTATTAAAGAAAAATATGAGGTTGTTGGAATATACAATTTTTTATGTACTGGACTTATGACAACACTTATATGTGTTTGATAGAAAACAAAATGCTTACTGGTATAATTTTAGAGTCACACTAACAATTTATTCAATTATCTTTTTGGTAACTACTCACCCATAAGATAATCTTGATATGCTTTTTAATGCAAATATGACAT
>CAYQTZ010000335.1:0-3712 GCA_964420565.1 uncultured Hyphomicrobiales bacterium | reverse complement strand
CCGTAGGGAACACGCATGCGTGTTCCCTACAAAATGGAAACACCCCTCGATCCCTTCTTACCAAGCAGGGAAGTAAGATAAAAGTCCTCCTCTTACGAAGAGGGGAAGTCTCATATTGTCAATATATTACGATGGTTCAATATTATCAGAAATATTGTGAATTCTTTGAGATATTATAATAAGATCAATATTCTTACTTATTCTAAGTGGAGGTGGGGGGGGACATTTTTAACTAATTATCAAGTATAGGTGTGGGATTTTAAAACCCACACCTTATACTCAGATATTTTATATTATTGGATCAATCCTCTGCGTTTTAACAGTGGCTCAATACTTGGTTCGCTGCCTCTGAACTTCACGTAAAGTGCCTTTGGCTCTTCTGTTCCACCTTTAGCTAAAACGTTATCTCTGAATTTCTTTGCTGTTTCTTTGTCGAAAATATCAGTTTCTTTGAATGCTTCGAAGGCATCGGAATCTAACACACCGGACCAGATATAGCTGTAATAGCCCGAAGAGTAACCGCCTGAGAAAATATGGCGGAAATATGGGCTACGGTAGCGGACTACTATCTCGGGCATCATACCTATCTTTGCCATTGATTTGTTCTCAAATTCATTAGCGTCGAACACCTGTTTTTCTGTTTGTGTATGCCAATCCATATCGAGGAAAGCAGCTGAGAGGTATTCAACTGTAACAAAGCCTTGATTGAATTTTTCTGAGTTTTTAATCTTTTCAATTAGTTCATCGGGTATCGGTTCGCCAGTTTCGTAATGCTTAGCATATAGTTTTAATACTTTCGGGTGAGTTGCCCAATTTTCCATTATTTGAGAGGGGAGTTCTACCCAATCTCTTGCTACGCTGGTGCCGGAAAGGTTTCTGTAAGTGCAGTCCGAGAGCAGACCATGCAATGCGTGTCCAAATTCATGGAAAAGAGTTTGCACTTCGTCCATATTCAGTAAAGAAGGCTTGTCTGCTGTTGGCTTGGTGAAGTTACCTACATTACAGATTATTGGGGTTATCATTTCGCCATTTACACGGCATTGCTTGCGGATAGCATTCATCCATGCTCCACCGCGCTTGCTGTCTCTTGGGAAATAATCGGTGTAAAGTATGCCGATATGCGAGCCGTCGGCTTCTTTTACCTCAAATACCTTTACATCTTCGTGGTATTTAGGCAAGTCGTCTCTTTCTTCTAAAGTAATACCCCAGAGTTTATTAGATACTAATTTAATACCATCTATCACATTTTCTAATTTGAAATATGGGCGTAGCTGCTCTTCGTCAAGGTCATATTTTTGTTTTCTGAGTTTTTCGGCATAAAACCACCAATCCCATGGCTGAAGTTTAAATTCTCCGCCTTCTTTGTCAATCATTGCCTGCAGTTCTGCGGCTTCCTTTTTTGCATTTTTTAATGCAGGTTCCCAGAGTTTGTTTAGCAGATCATAGACACCTTCGGGGTTTTTTGCCATGTTTTTTTCAAGAACATAATGTGCATGGGTTTCGTATCCAAGCATTTTGGCTTTTTCAATTCTTAGAATGATTATTTCCGTAAGGATTTTCTTGTTGTCAAGTTCGTCATTATTATCGCCAACATTGATGTATCCTTTTAGCATTTTTTCGCGAAGATCGCGATTTTCGGAATATTGCAGGAAGGGTATCAAACTCGTTTTTTGGATTGTGAATACCCATTTTCCATCTTTATCTTTTTCTTTAGCTGTTTCGGCAGCAGCATCGCGGACAGATTCAGGCAAGCCAGCGAGCTTTTCCTGGTCATCTATTACTAACTCAAACTTATTTGTTTCTTTTAATACATTTTCGCCGAATTTCAGTGTAAGCATAGATAATTTTTCGTTTATTTCGCGTAAACGGGTTTTCTTATCGTCATCCAGATTTGCACCACTTCTTACGAATCCTTTGTATATTTCAGTCAGCAGCATTAACTGCTCTTGGTTTAGGTTTAGATCGTCGCGTTCGTCGTATAATTTTTTAACTCTTTGGTATAGAGCTTCATTAAGATAGATGTCGTCGTATAGTTTTGACATCATAGGGGACACTTCTTTGGCTATTGCCTGCATTTCGTCATTGGTCATAGATGAATTCAGATTTGAGAAAACATCATTAACTTTTCTAAGCAGGTCGCCGGAATTGTCTAAAGCTACGAGAGTATTCTCGAAAGTTGGCTCTTCTGTGTTTTCAGCAATAGTTATTATCTCTGCTTTTTGTTCTTCTATGCCTTTTTTAAAAGCAGGCATATAATGATCAGTTTTGATTTTATCAAAGGGTGGAACTCCATAAGGGGTCGAATATTCGCTAAAAAATGGATTGTCGGTCGTTTCTTGAGCTTTTTGCTCTTCTTTCTCGGTACATGCTGCCATTGCGAGTCCAAAAATTATTAATACAAAGAGTAAGTTTTTCATTAATGATTCTCTAATCTTAGTTAAACAAAGTAAAATTTTAATATTCCAGAATATTGAAGAATATGGAAGAATATTATTGTTATGTGTACTATAATATAGTAAAAGATCATCTGTTGACTTCATTATCAATAGAATGATTGATAATAAAACTTACATCAAAAATCTACCGAGCCAAGGCATATGCTGACTAAGCAGTAATATTAACAAGCCAAAGCCAATCCACAGACCAAAGATCGTAATGTAATATTTAGTAGTGTTTTCTGCTCTGAACATTTTGGCAAAGGCAATACTAATTACTGCATAATACCAAATACGTATAGGGTCGATCTTGGACATAAGAAAACCGTTTAGACTAATGGGGTCAGCGCCAACAATCGTATTTAAGCTGGTGCCATTTATTAACTCGCCTGAAAGAATAGTTATCAGAGTAGTAATAATTACCTGAAATGCTGTAATATAGCTTGGCAAACCGTAAGCAACCAAAGCGTGGGAATATGTTCCCTGATCTTTGAATATAAATCTTGCAAAAATGAATAATACCAAACTAACAAGGAAAAAGAATAAGAACACAATAATAACAATGCTTACTCCGCTGCCAAATATGCCTATTCCGGCGTTGCCGTCTTGCATTTTATCTACTATATTATTGAATTGTTTTTCAGCTTCTTCGGCAGTCATAGCTTCGATTTCTACCTGATGGTCGAAATTCTCTTTCATCATTTCAATCTGCTTTTCCATTATCTTCCCCTTTACAGTGGGGACATTCATCATCACATAATTAGAGAGAATAGAAACAACGATCAAAACGAGAATGGGGAGTATCCAATCAATAGATTTAGGCTTGTGTAAAGACATTTCACTAAAAGTTTGTCCGGGTGAAGTTATCATACCTGAAAGTTTGTCTGCATGCGATAATTCTTCTCTTTGTTCGGGGAAATTATCGAAGTTATCATTATTGTCAGGAGTAACATAATCTTCCATAAAACATCATCCTTTTATAGTGAATAAACTATAAAAGCAAAGACTCAATTTATCAAAATAAATTTTTATCGAAGTTAATTTTATAATTTTTTTTGTAAATAAAGACCATTGCAAAACCAAAGAAAATCCCTCTATGTCCCCCCTTTTAAAAAAGGGTGATACCCCGCATATGATTATATATCAATGGCATACTCCCTCCCTTACTTTTAAATGAGGCCTGGGAGGGATCAATTTTGGACTTTTGCAATGGTCTTAAATAATTAATATCCTTCAATCGGTTTGCTGTTTGTGATCAATCAGGTGTTTAAACCCAG
>CAYQTZ010000334.1:0-3732 GCA_964420565.1 uncultured Hyphomicrobiales bacterium | reverse complement strand
TGAATCAGAGCCGTTTAAGGGTATAGTTGAGCTTCAATTAAGTGATATTGCCGCCGATTTGGCATATTATTACCAAAGATCAGAGCAAATACCTACGGCAGTGAAAATTGATGCTGAACTCGACAATGATGGTATAATCTCTAACAGCGGCGGTTTGATAGTCCAGGCAATGCCTGGAGCAGATAAGGAAAGTATAGACATAATGATGCAGAGTCTTGAAAAATCTAAATCTTTAATTAAATATTTTGTTGATAACGAAACTCCTGACAAAATAATTAAAGATATAATTCCTTTTGATATAGAAATAACGAAAAGTATCCGTCTCGACTTTTTTTGCCGCTGTTCTAAAGAATCCTTTATGCAGAAACTAATTCTTCTCGGCGATGAAGAGCTGCAGCAAATGCAAGAACAAAAGAATAATGAGTTGGTTTGCAGATACTGCAATGCGAAGTATATCCTTAACAATTCAGATTTCAATTCGCTGCTGGTAGAAATAAATTCGAAGAAGAATTAATATCAATCACAGCTGTCCAAAATAAATTCGTAAAAGATCAATGATTGAGCAATACTGAGCATATTCAAGTAAAAATCAGCAAAATTAGAAATTAATACCCTACAAAAATAACGTTAGCAAAGAGTTAACTGTGCTTGATATCCTATTGCAATATCCTCCTGAGGTATTTCAAAATCAGTATTGTTATCATCGCAGTCCATATCTGGATCAATACAGCATTAAGACTTAAGCCCATTGCAAAAGTCCAAGAACTGATCCCTCCCTGACTCTCCCTTACGAGTCCCGACAGGTCGGGATCTGACGATAAGGGAGGGAGTAAACCATTGATATATAATATATTAACCTCCCCCTTTTTTATCGAATATCCCGACTTGTCTGGAAAAGGGGCACATAGAGGGATTTTCTTTGATTTTGCAATGGTCTTACTTTTTCAATGGTCCTAAATACACATAAACTAAACACACTAAAAAAGCCGTTTCGGAAAACTCCCAAAACGGCTTTAATAAAAGTATGAATTAAGCGATTATTCTTCCCATGCTGATATAGGTGTACGAATCAGCACTTGAACAGTTCTATTATAGAATCTACCTTCGGGCAGATCATTTGTATATAATGCCTCGTCTTCGCCAACGCCTCTTTTTACCAAACTGTTGTATTTGCCTTTTGTAGCTTTATTGAGCTCATTGTAAACAGCGTTTGCTCTTCTTTCGGAAAGCTTCTGGTTGTGGTCATAAAGACCGACAACGTCAGTGTGGCCGATTACTTCAATTTTGGATTCTGGAAGAACTCTATCGTAAACGTAATCACGCATAATTCTCAGATTAATCGGGCCTGCATCAGATCTGTCAAATGGGAAGAGTATCAGGTTATAACGTTCCTGAGTGCTATCACCATCCATATCAACTCTCTTCTCTTCTGTACTGACCTGCATGACTGGTATTGTGATAGGATCAGATTCACATTCTGCTCCAGAACCAGTAGTAACAACAAGCTTGGCTATGTAAGCAGCTTCGTTTTTGGGATATTTCCCCTGATCAGAAGTCCAGTTGTAAATATATGATGGATCTATAATACCTACGTTATTTAAGGTCATCCATTCGCTATTGTCTCTTTTTATTTCAATTCTTCTTTTTGTTACAAGTTCGTCTTCGATACCATTTTTCATGGTAAATGTCATTTGTTCCGGTTGTGGGAAAGTCTTAGGATCTTTATCAAATACCGGCTTCATGATCTCCCATTCTTTGCAAAGTATTTCAACGCGGCGATTTTCTTTGATACCCAGAGAATCTTTGAGATTAGAAACAACCTGAGGAGCATTCCTGTGTGATAGTTTCATCCTTGATTCATCTATCTGCCAAATATATTTAAAATAGTCATAAACTACCTGGGCTCTGTCTTTTGAAAGTCCAGCTTTCTTTTCTTCAGGTGACTTACTATCGTTACAGCCTACGATCTCGATTTTTGCATCAGGATACTTCTGTAATCTGAAACCATAGATGTTAAGCAAGTGATAGTATTTGTCTAAAGTACCGCCAGCGATAGATGTATCACTGAACATTTTTGTCTGAGCTGCATTCTTGAACAGAATATATCTGTCAGGTATTTCGGAAGAACCAAGATCAAAAAATACATAATTCAATAAAGGATAAAGGTCCCATGTTTTTACTTCTTCCATAACGAGTCCACGAAAACCAGATAGTTTAGGCTGTTTTTCTTTTGATCTTTTTATATAATCAGCTTCTTCCATTGTGGCTCCGAGAATTGGTCTTTGCCCCATAGTAAGAACAACGTTGATCTCATCTGCTATAGAGCCAGCTTCGTCGGCTTTTTGAGTAACCTGTGGCCTGTCAACTCTTTGAATTTTGGTGATCTCGCCATATTTTTCATTCGTAGCTTTTATTTCGAGGTTAACAAAATCTAAAGAATCGCGTGGGTCTCCGTAATCAGTATTAGAAACGACCATTTCCATCATAGTATTATCGAGAGTAACAGCAAAATCTTCTTCCCTGTTGGTCAAAGGGTTCTTGATTGTGATCATAGCTGGAATATTTTCGCCTGAGCATTCGTCAATAACAGAAACCCTTAAGTTAACAGCACGGAAAAAGGTAGGCACGAAAGCCATAAAAATATCCAAGCTTCCCTGATAGCCCTTCAAATCTTGTCTGGTAGAAGAAAAATAAATAATATCACCGGAAGCCGGTAATGTAATAAATTGCTCATTTCCCTCAGTATTAATAGGCTTCCCAAGGTTCTGTGGTTTTGACCAACTGTCAGATACCGGATCATAACGGGTAACATAAAAATCTAAACCGCCAAAATTTGGTTCATGTCCATCAGAAGCAAAGAATAATGTTGCGTTATCAGCAGCAATAAATGGAGAAACATCTTTACCCTTAGTATTGATTGCTTCAAGATTCTTTGCTGGTCCCCATTCTTCAATATCATAATCCCAATCGCAGTACCAGATATCCATTTCCTTTGGCTTGTTGTCACCATCACTATTTGGGCCTAATCTTGTTGAAACAAAGTAAATTCTACTCTGGTCAGGCGCTATTGATGGCTGCGAATCAAAAAGCTTCGAGTTAACGTTGCGTCCCAGATTAACAGGTCTGCCCCATTGGTCGCCTTCGATAGTTGTTCTATACAAGTCGCAATCTCCCATACCGTCAGGCCTGTTACAACCAGTAAAATACAAGCTTTGTCGGTCAGCAGCAATAGAAGCTGCACCTTCGTTAAGGATAGTATTAACACCCTGCTTGCCGTAAGTTGTAGTAGTATCAATGTTATAAGGAGCGTTAAAAACAGTGTCTAAGCGGTTTGCTTTTCTCACTGCCCAAAAATCATGGGTATCATCACCATACTCGTCAACTTTGCTGCCAGGTCTGTCTGATACATAAAAAAGCGTTCTGCCGTCAGCACTGATAGTAGGAGCATAATCCAGACCTTCATAATTAACGATTGGACCAAGATTAATGATCTTGATATTCCTGTTGCTTAAAATACCCTCTTCATCATCCTGACCTGATGGCATTTCGGAAGCAGATAGTAGCATCGCTTTATAAAGATAAAGATGCGAATTAGTTGTGAGATCTGTTCGAACTTTCAATGAACCGTTCTGCTGTGCGTTTGAAGCTACTACAAAGAGTAAGCATAAAGAAGCTAGAATTGTTAGAGTTTTAGTAAAAAGGCGCATAATACATAACCCATTTTTGTTTTTA
>CAYQTZ010000333.1:0-3734 GCA_964420565.1 uncultured Hyphomicrobiales bacterium | reverse complement strand
CCATCATCCCCGCCAGCTTTTTCGGCGACTTTATCGTCTGTCCGATAAACGCACAAAAGTTCTGTATCAGGTTCGCAAACTCATCATAATTTTCCGTCAGTGGCTTGATCCGATTGCCATCAATCTCTCCAATCCTGACCTCCCTCACCAGTTTGCCACCAACGAAATAGCGGAAAGTCAGGTAATCGGTGATTATCAGATTGTCCAGAGCATCTTTGTATCTATCGAACTGCTCCTTATAAGCAGAACTATCAAGGTCTTTGCCGATGTCCTTCGCTTCAATGTAGCCGACCGGAATCTTCCCTTTGGTTATCACGTAATCCGGGTTGCCGCAATCCGTTACGTTTGCCGGCTCATTCGTTACATTTATTCCCGTTACCAGCTCCCTAATCAGAATCTCCAGATCAGACCTGTAAGAATGCTCCTTTGAGATACCCGACCGAAACCTCTTGTTTACTGTGTTTATATATTTTTGTATTGGCATTGGTTTTTTCTTTCCATATTCTCAAAGCTAGTTACAAGCTGTTCGAGTGTTGTTATGGTATAATACCAATAATCAACTTTTTCTGAATCGTTTATTTGCTTAATAATTTAACAATATTATATCTTATAAAAAAATATTCATATTAAAACAATCTACATTATTTCATTTATCATATTCTGAATACTATCTCTTTTTGTCTCTAAACCAAAAGGGAATATAGCAAGTGGTATTCCGGATATAGTAGTATATTCAAAATCTCTTTTCTTGTCAAATCTCTCCGTTTTGGGATAAAGAAGAACTAAATGTACTTTCCAGTTAGGATACATATCTTCATAAATCTTCCCATAGGCAAAAAGCTGGTAAAGGTCAGATTCCTTAATCCCGTACCTGAATAAGTTCTCGTCAAGCAATTTCCATTTGGTATCAATAATATAAATACTATCTTCATTAAAAGCCACTATGTCAGGTATCATTTTAGAATATGAGTTACGTCCTGATATTTCTCTTAACAATGAAAATTTGTTGTGCTGTAATTTCACAGTATCAAATATGCTACTTCTTTTTAGTTCTTTACCAATGAAACTTTCAAATATCTTTTCCATGGGGAACAGAAGAGCAAAAGCTATATTACTACCTCTGTAATTAAGGAAGCTTTTATTTCTCAGAAAAATTGAACACCATTTAAGAATATTTGCATATCCACTCATTAACCGGTTGAAAGAACAGCTCTGTATATCCTTGTCAATATTTGTAGAACAATCAATATTGAGTAAAATGTTCAAGAAAAGCTGAATCCTCTTTAAATTATTCGTGTTATGGGAATTAATCAATAAATACTCAAGAGTTCTTTTAATTAAACGGTTTTCTGGAATATCTGGTAAGAATTCATCATAAGATACAAAGAACTTATCTTTTTTAATTGAGTTCAAACGAATGTGATGATTCACAAGCAAGCTACCTTTAAGATACTTCGTATTATCCTGCTTTTGTACATAGCCAGATTTAACACCTCTTTTAATTATCAGTGAAAGTTCTTCCAAAAACATAAAAACAAATACTTCGAACAAGGGCATTTTTAAAGATTTCAGGTGCGTAGAACCAAATTGCTTGAATTGAGTTTCTCCCAGACTTATAAGCATGCGTAGAAAGATCTTTCGAACCTGCTCTATTTCATTAGCTTCTTGATTAGATTTAGTAAGATAGATTTTGGGTAAAATCTCAATACTGATATTGTTTTTTAATTGAATAATACCAACATAGTTTTTCGCCTGTATTACTTTTCCGAGATCAACTCTATACGAGATAGTAAAGAAATCAGAAAGATTGCTTTCTTTATTACTCTTTAAAATAAAGTATTCAATATCATCAAAGTATTTTTCCTGCAGAAGTAAATTGCTTCCAACAATTTCATTTCTTTTACCTTTAGCAATACAGGAATATTCAGATATTGTAAACTGCTTATTCATTGAAACCCTGATATACTTTTATAAAAGCAATGGGGTCTATTGTATTATCTAATAATTCAGGATTTATTTTGTAATATACATTGTCTTCATAATCATCATGATCAAAGCCAAGTGTTTCTTTCTCGCTTATACTTATCCTCTGAATGAATCTTGTTTTGTTAAGCTCATCATTGAAGATTAATGATTCTATTTGAGTCCCATTAAGCTGGTTTATGTTATCAAAAAGAACTAATTGAATTTTTTCCCAATCATCATAAAAATATTCCTGAAGCAAGGGGATGATTTTATATGCAAATATGTTACAAAGCTCTTGATACTTTTGATTTTCAGTAAGGTCGTTGTTTGTTAGGTTTATAAAATATGAATGTCCGATAGTATGATCTCTATCAAATAAAAATTCTATTCGCTTGTTAATGGCATCCAGAAGCTTTGAAAGGTCTATTCCTTTAATGATCGTGTTCTTCAGTAAAGAAGAATCAGGCATAAGCTCAATAAACTTGAATCGTCTTCTTAAAGCTGTATCAATTAATGCTATAGATCTATCTGCGGTATTCATTGTACCAATAATGTGAAGGTTAGACGGAACACCGAAGATTTCTTTTGAATATGGCAGAATAGCGTTTAATTCGTTATTTCCACCTAATCTTTTATCCTCTTCAATTAAAGTAATCAGTTCACCAAAAATTTTTGACACATTTCCTCTGTTGATTTCGTCAATTATTATAACATATTTTTGATTTCCTCTTAATTTGCTATTCAAAAATAACTCAAGATTCTTAAAGATAATTCTATGATTTTTCAATTGATAAAGTGTTAATTGAGTAAGATTATTAGAATATATCTGATCAGTATTGATCTTGACATTCTTCAATAGCCATTTCACTTTTCTGAACTTGCTGTATTTGATCTCTGCAGTATTATCGTAATAGTAATCTCCTTCTACAATACCAATTGCTCTGAAATAACTCAACCCAGATGTTACTAAAACTACATCACCTTTCTTTAAAATGTTTTTAAATAGATTTGATTGCTGATAGTATGCTTTTGTAGTATTTGGCTCATGTTTTTCATAAATCTTCCTAACATCGTCAATATTTACTGCCCCACTAATATCAACATCATTGAAACCAAGTGCTATTACATCATTTTCCATGCAATACTCATATATTTCATTTTCTTTTGTAGCTTCTCCGAGAGACATTTTGTAAAAACTTATAGATCCAAGATCAATCTCATGATCAGGACTTGATTTACCGATAGCTTTTGCATTATTAACAAGATTTTTAAATACACCATCTTCGATTTTATACATAATGTTACCACGATCATCTGTCTCAGCTTTTATTCCCTCAATAAACTCCTCGTATGAAAAAGATTGGTGAAAAGTAACGAAAGATATTCTCGATTGGCTGACATATTCTTTATACTTTTCCATTAAAACATCTCTCGGTTCATCTTCAATTTTTCTTAGTGGTTTATCCTCAATAATTGATAAAGCATAATTAATAGACTTATATGTTTTCCCAGTTCCTGGCGGGCCATAAAGGATTTTAACTTCATTTCCATACGAAAATCTTTTGTAAAATTCTCTATCATATGCAGCATCTTCAAATGCTTCGTTGCTGAACTTTCTATAGCTTGATTTTGTCGTTCTTGCTAATTCAATCTCTATTGCCTGAAAGAACGATTCCTTCTCATTTTCTATTAGTGAGAAATCACTTGTTTTAGATAAGTATGATTTCGGTTCACCAGAAAAGGAAGATGATGATTGGTCTATTACTTTA
>CAYQTZ010000332.1:0-3738 GCA_964420565.1 uncultured Hyphomicrobiales bacterium | reverse complement strand
TGTAGCACTATTCTTACTGACTTACAATATTTGCTTCTCCGAGACCATCTGGAGCAACAGGGGCTTCCCACCTATGAAAATTGCTATTACAAGTGTGGCTTCACACGGCAACACAATATTTGCAGGCACTAATAAAAATGGCTTTTTCATTACTAACGATAACGGAAGAGAATGGAACACAGTAAACAGGACTTTTGATAATGTAAATATAAAGAAAATAATCACCTTCGGAAAACAATCCGTCCTTGCCTTCAGCGATTATGAGATTTTCAAAAGCGATAACGATGGCAGTAGCTGGGAGAAAATTGATTTCTTCCAAAAGAATGAAGAGGTAATTCAATGCCACTTTATCACTAATTCAGGAAAGATACTGATCGGGACTAACCGCAACGTCTGGCTTTCTGATGATAATGCAAAGAACTGGACTTCCATTACCGGCTCGCTTCTTTCAATGAAGCCCGATGTACTTGCCATTACTGCAAATAGCAAAGATGAGATTTTTATATCTGTTGCTAATGGTGATAGAGGCGATATTTATCGCTTACTTGGTATCGGAAGCCGGTGGTATGCAAAGCATGAGGGCATAAGTGGTTCTTACAAAACCGATAAATTGGTATGCAATCGCGATGATATTTTATATGGCATATTTGGCAATGACTTATATCGCTCCGATGATAATGGGGAAACATGGCGTTTGAAAACTATACCGATCAGGGATTTTTTCGTTACGAATATAGAAGTTACTCATTATGGCGACTTGGTCGTTTCTCAGGATGAAAAAATTTCTATATGGGACCATGCCGCCGAAGAGTGGATATTCGATTTTTCTGATATTGATATGCCTTCCGAAAATGGCAATCTGGAAATATCAAAAGATGGATATGGTTTTTCTTATTGGTCAAATAAGCTCTATAAAACCAAGAAAGTATTTGATGATGTTATTAAGGATATCAATATCATTTACACCATCACTCTTTGGGATGCAAAAAATTCTGTTATACCAAATATGTCCTTTGATCTTATTAAAAATGGAATGAATATCGGGCAGATTACCACCAATGAAGCTGGCAAATTCACTACCAAGGACTTCAATATTGTTTCAGGAGACGATATAAAGCTAAGCAGAATGATAAGTTCCAGACCCGCAGTTAAACCAAACAGAGGTATGCAGGGAAATACTTTGTACATGCGTATTCTTGATAATGCAAAAATTAATGAGAACGGCAGGCAAAATGATTTCAAGCTCGGCGCTGATTTTCATCCTGATATCATCATGGATCATACTACGCTGAAATTCAATATCGTAGTCTCGCTTAACTGGGAGGCAAGCGATACTTATCTTGACAGCTTACAAACCTGGCTGAAATATATGGCAAATTATCTGTATGACGTAACTGATGGGCAGATGTGCTTCCATCAGATTGATATTTACGATAATAAAGTAATGTGGGATCAATCAGATGTAAAAATATTCGCCAGCAATATGGTCTGGCCTAATGCAAATATTCATAAAATCTATGAAACCACAGGCCACGCTCATATGCCAAGGAAATGGTTGTGGAATGGAGATGATACCAGAAACCTTACTGCTAATTACAACTGGATGGACGTAGGGACTACTTCTAATTACAGAACTTTAGCCCATGAATTAGGGCATTATCTATTTGGTTTCCTTGATGAATATCTTTATACAAGCGATAATGCAAAGAAAAAGCTACCGGCAGGTTACAACTATGGTTTCATGCAATATCAGTATCAAGGTGCTTACTCTTCTGATATGTCTTCAATGAATAAGTATCCCAGTAGTATTTATGAAATAACTCATCAATATTACTATAATGGATCAGATTGCTGGACTCAGTTTGAAAATGAATATGAAGCCACATACTCTGTCTTTTCTCCAATAATTAAGCCAACTGAACGAAATCTCGGCGGAAGAGATTATCTGCAAGGTCCAAACAGCAACATCTGGAATCTGGATTATGACGTTGGCTCTGAGATAGTTTTCCAGGTTCACAATACTGACAATAATGCAGGAGAAGTCAATTTAATCGTAAAGATCAATGGGCAGCCCGTAGGAAATCTGCCTGTCATGCTATTCAAAAAAAGCGGCACATCCCATATTCGATTGGATCAGGGAGCCAGTGCAGACAATAGTACGATAAAAGTTCTCGGTGCAAACGTAGGCGATTTCGTTGCTATCAACTATTATAAATATGGTCCTGCCGAGGTTTGGACACTTTCGCATGATGTTACATACGTATCTAAAGCAAATAGTGGCGAAAAAGTGGATCATCTCCTTGCAGATGAAGTTTCGCTAAAAAAAGTTGATGGTAATTATATTCTCGAAAATACATTTGAGTTTGATGAGAATGGCGATTTAGAGTTTTTCACAAAGCCCAATACTGAATTTTCTCAGGAACCATTAATGCAAATTGAAATGGATGAAAGAGGAATACAGCAGGAAAAATTACCATTTGATGAGACAACTGATTCTTTCAAATACCTATTTGATAATATCAATAATGAGGGCATTTTCGAAATTATCGCTTATGATAAGTCCGAAGATCCATTTTATATTCCATTTACCTATCGCCTGACAGAGGATATCGGTGTTTGCTACTCATATAATGGCGATGCCTTGCTGAATATGGATGAGATGAACCGTGAGACCATTGATAAACTGCTGATTGCTTCTACTCCTTTCCATGTACCGCTTGATGGGTTGCCAGAGGGCTCGGTAAGAAGCAGCGACATATTCTATATTACTTCATATAAAAATGATTTTGATCCAAAAAGTGATAACAAACTTGCTCTGTATTATTCAGATAACATGTTTGATGGCTCAAGATTTTCAGACCTCGGGATTTTCAAATGGAACGAGAAGTCCTGGCAATGGGACTTGATTGGTGGTGATATGGATACTACAATGAAAGTGGTTTATGAAAGTATTAATTCGGGCGGCTGCTATGCTTTGTTTACTTATGATAAGCCAAATTCGATACCAACTATTAGAGATGGTGGCAGTTTGGACATAAGAATCAATCCAAACCCGGTAGAAGATATTGCAACTGTTAGCTTCAATCTGGAAAGAGAACTTCCGGTAAGCATTTCAGTTACAAATTCTCTGGGTGTTGAAATCGAAAGAGTAACGAACAATCAAATATTCCGACAGGGCAGGAACAGATACGAAATATCAACAAGCAACTATACCGCAGGTGTTTACTACATAAGCGTAAAAGCCGGAGCAGTTCACGGTACCATCGGTTTTGTTGTGATAAAATAATCAAGTGATCTGAAGACTTTTGTATGAAGTAGTAAAAAACCCAAACCACCTCTTAAAAGAGTGGAAATAAGATAAGAATCCCAGTCTTGTCCCGACCTGTCGGGGCAAGATTGGGAAGTCTAATATATCCAAGCTTTTAGACTATACGCCTGACACCGGAACAAATCTATTCAATCTTCATTTCTCTTACTTCATTTATCCTTGCCAATAGCTTGCTCGCCAGATCAAATGACACCTCGTCGCTGATGATTATCTTCTCGAAAGGAAATTTCTCTTCGTCCCTATTCATTTCATAGGGTAGATTGCGCAGCATCTGGAATATTTTTTGTATATCAGTCATGCTTTTCATATATGAGCTGATCAATTTCAGTAATGCTTCCAGCTTTTTCTCGTCAATTTCTTCGCCGGAGATCTGCATTTTATCTTTAATAGCTTTAGCCATATGATCTAAA
>CAYQTZ010000331.1:0-3738 GCA_964420565.1 uncultured Hyphomicrobiales bacterium | reverse complement strand
TTCCCAAATGTAGATGAATACAGATTAGGACCGGATGAATACTTAGATATGATAAGAAAAGCCAAAGAATTAGTAGATATACCAATAATTGCAAGTTTAAATGGCTCCACTATTGGGGGCTGGACAAAATTTGCTTCCAAAATGGAAGAAGCCGGCGCAGACGCTATTGAACTCAATGATTACTTTATCCCAACAGATCCGAATCAAACAGGAGCTGAAATAGAGAATATCTATCTTGAAAACCTTAAAGCTGTAAAATCAGTCGTTAAGATCCCCGTAGCACTCAAGCTAAGCCCGTTCTTCTCGAATATGGCATATATGGCAAAGAAATTTGACGAAGCAGGAGCCGATGCTCTCGTGCTTTTCAATCGTTTCTACCAGCCAGATATAGATCTCGAGAACTTAGAGATAAAACCACATATAGAACTCAGCTCACCATATTCTTCCAGATTACCACTTACATGGATGGGAATACTGAAAGGTAAAGTGAAAGCTGATTTGGCAGCTACACGCGGCCTTCACACAGGCAAAGATGCCATAAAAATGCTAATGGCTGGTGCAAACGTTACTATGGTATGCTCTGCATTGCTCAAAAATGGGATTGATCATCTGAAAACCATGGAAGATCAAATGATCAAATGGCTCGAAGATAAAGAGTACGAATCAGTGAAACAATTGATTGGCAGTATGAGCCAGGAAAAAGTTACTGATCGCAGTGCATTCGAGAGATCTCAGTACATGAAAGCATTAGTAGGATATCAATACAAAATGTAAAACAAAATAATGTTTTTATTATTAAACCCCTTCTCTTCAAATATATAAGAGTTGGGGTTTTTTTATTTTTTAATCAATACATTTCAGCGTAAGAGCATGACAACATTGGACTTCCCCTCTTGTAAGGAGTGGCTCCATTAAATATATCCGAATTTGTGCGAAATTATCATCTATTGATAATGATCTTCCTTTCCTGAGTATAGGAACCGGATTTTAGAACGATATAATATGCTCCCGAGTAGAGATTGGCTACCGAAATCGGAATTTCATGCACACCAGCATTCATTATTTTCGATAATGGTTTTGCAATTATCTTACCCATAGAATCATATATAGTTAGCTCCGTCCAATCAGTAATAGCGATTGAAAAAGCTACATTTACTGTATTGGATATTACAGGATTCGGTGCTATTTCAGGGAATTTATTAGTCAGATTCCCTGAGTAAACAGAAGAAGGATCATCTACAGTAGCATTTATCATAATTTGCTTTTCAATACCGCAAGGATTCTCAACTAACAAATCATCTGAAAAATTACCATTATCGGAAGAACTGAACGTAACATCAACTGGTATGCTGTCCAATGGATTGATGACCAGAGGCAGAACGCTACCCAACAGATCGAGAGTAAATCCATTGGTTTTCTCGGTAAGCTCAATTTTTGCTATCTCTAATGGGTTCTTTTTTGACTCATTATATATGTAATATCTATTGGTTACGATCTCATCCATTTTAAGATCATTGAAAGGTTCGTCATTTGTTTTGATATTGATCTTAGGCGATTCATAAACAACAGCTATTGTTGTATCATTGCCGTTTCTATCGCAGAAAGTAACATAAGCAACAGCATCTTCATAAATATCTTTAGTTTTAAGTTCCCAATATGCTTTTTCGTCTTCACCAGCCACAAAATCTTTAATATTTATCTCATAATTCTTGCTGGCGGCATCAAAATTTATTAGTGAGAGTTTTACGCTATGCCAATCTGGATTGTATTTATCATCAATGATAGCCATATTATTAGGACCATTACCCGATACATTACCGGCACAGTCAACATCATAAAGAGGAACTGGCGGTATTTTATCCTCAAATTCAGTATCTTTCAATGCGGCACTTGCAGGATATCCATAAGAATCATAACTTGCATAGCCAAATGAATATGCCGCAAAAGGTCTGTTTGCTTTCATTCGATAAATACCCTCGCCCGATAGTTCCAAAGTGATCACTGCATATAGTGATCACTGCATATTTAGTATCCTGAATATCGTATTCAAGTAATTCTATATCGCCTACATAAATATCTGATACCTTATTCCAATCATAAGACCCATTCTTTTGTTTGGCAATCAACAAACTGTCTGGGATATCGCCTGATGAATTAGTTTCGAAGACTACATTCAAATAATTTTCAGCAAAACCGCTGCCATTTAATCCGGGTGTGGCAAATAATATTTCCTTTTGATATTGACTTATTGGAGTTATTGACATTGTGAAAGGATCGGAGTTTGGATGCGGGATACCATCTTCCTGAACACCTGTGTTATACAAGGTAACGCAGATGGGATTGTCGGCATGAATAACTGCAGATCTGGGGTTTTCAGAATTTGGGGTTAACCTGGTTTCAATGAATCCCTTATTGATTATACCTCCTGCACTCTCCAGAAATCCAATTTGATTGCCATCAATATATATAGTAGTGTTTGGCTCTTTTGCAAATATTCTTACTATTGGTGCAAACTTGCGGTTTGGGACTTTTGGTACGTGATAATGCGTCCCCCACGTAAAAGTAGGTATTTCCATCTCTACTGTATAATCGCACCATTGGTTACCGACTGGGATATTCGTGCATTGCACACCTGAAACAACCGCAACCGGCTTGGTAGCTCGGATATGGCTGCCGGATAAATCTCCATAATCCCCTTTAGACGAAACCATGAATACATCGCCTTTGTTCATAGTAACAGTAGTGCTTTCTCCTGGTAACAATCCCCCGGCAGTCATACCTTCGGGTGAACCACCGAGTTTAAAAGTAACTTCAGTATCATCATAAGCAGCTACGATACCACACAAACTTGGAAGATGAATATTCCATACTGCTTTAAACATAGGGTCTGTTGAATAAGGCGTAGCAATATATTCGGTGCCAAGAGATGATACCGGCAGAGCCAAAAAACCATCACTCGTATGCTGATATCGAATAACACAATAAACTACAATAGGATGCTCTGCTTCGATATGAATTCCAGTGCCTTCGAAAACTGCGTCTGGAACCTCTTCTTGCTGAGTATCTTTTGTGTAGGGTTGTCCCTGAGTCGGAGTTATATTTACTTCAATCACTCCGTTAGCGATAGTTGTCCTGTTGACATTAAAGTTTTTATTAGCTATATTTATATTTACGTTAGTCTCATAAGCAGAAGTAATAAAGAATTTAATGAAATTATCTCCTGCTGCCTCTTCATAACATGGAGGGATGGTCAGCCAGAACTCCTTCCCTACATTATTAGCACCAAGCAATTCAGGAAGTTTTTGTTTTACTTTCTCGATTTCTGTTTCTTCAGATATACTGATGTTTGGTAATACTATCATTATTGCAATGATAAGAGTTACAAAGAGATTAATCTTCTTGTACATATCGGCTCCTTATGAAATAATCAATTATGGAATATAAAAAAGATTTAATAAAATTCAAAGAGATTTTATAAATAAACAAAATTCCTCAAAAAAGTTTTCCAGATACATCGCCTCGCTGCCTCCACAAGATGCGTACGAGCGGCTTTCACGGATACGGGTTTGTCTGTTTCGCCTAAGATAGCAGAGATATATTTTGGATTCAGTTCTAAAATTAAGAATTAGAAATTAAGACCATTGCAAAAGTCCAAAAACTATACCTCCCTGACCCTCCCCTATGAGTCCCGACAGGTCGGGATCTGACGATAAGGGAGGGAGTAAGCCATTGATATGT
>CAYQTZ010000330.1:0-3759 GCA_964420565.1 uncultured Hyphomicrobiales bacterium | reverse complement strand
AGTAATTCTTACGTTTTTTCGGGCACTGGCTCTAATGTCTATTTTGCGGCAAAGCTCGACGCTTCGATAGCAGATCCCGACGAAGATGATGATGGATCATTTACCCAAGGTCCGCTCTCGGCTTCGCTTACTAATGCAAGATTGCGACTCACCAGTGAATATACAATAAACCAAAATCCTAAACAGAAAATAAGAACTGAAGGTCCGCTATTTACAGTTACTCCAGCCAGCAACTTTACAATCAGAGTGTTGCTCGAAGGTCATCACGACGGCAAAGTAAATAACGATCTGATTCGCAAAATCGGCACTACTTTCCACGAGGGTGGTCTCAAGATCAGCTTGTTTACTGATAATGCCGGTACTGTAGGACCTTTGCAGGCAACATCTGAATCTTATCAGGGATATTCCGATCTCAATCCGATAAATCAAAATGCCGGTAATAAATTATTTGGAAACGTAAATTATATTTTCACATCTTTGACTGATGGTAGTTACTGGGTGGTGGTTAATCACCCGAATCACTTGCCTGTGATGTCCCGCTTCCCCGCTCCATTTTATTATGAAGGCGACGACGCTGAGACCTGGACTATAGAATCCGGCTGGGATTTCTCCAGTTGGGATGGCATAGATAATAACGTGCTGCCAAACGCAAGCACTGATCCATGGGCTGGCAATTATTTCTCTGCTTATGGTTATGCTTATAAAACCTCTACAGTTCCAGAGTATTCTGAGACTGGACTTATCTACAATAACGGTCCTGCCGGCGGCTCTACAAATGCTATGCCCGCTATGGTAGGCGGCGACGTGGACCAAAGCGGACAGATAAGTGCCGCAGACCGCGTACAGGTGCGTAAAGACGAAGGAACCGGGCTGGTTCGCTCAGACGTAACAGGCGATGGCTTCGTAAATGCTGACGACAGAACTATCACCGATAGAAACTATGGTAAGGTCTCTTCAATTTATGATCTTAATCTTACATTGAATAAAATTGAAGATACTCCTGATATACCTTTGAATGCAGGTATCTCACTAACTAAAACTGACCCATTCTCCGAAATATCAGAGCTTGACCCCGCATTATCTCAATACTTCAATGATAATGCTAAGAAAGCAAAAAATATTATCAAAAAATCAAATAATAAACTCTATGCCGGCTTCGATTACGTAGTAACGGCAGAGCCAAAAGAGAATGGCAATTATATAGACTTAGAATTTTATATTCGTAACCGCGGCGATGAATTTGGTCTCGCTAACTGCACTTTCGCGGTGAACTATAATTCATCTTCTATGAGCTTCGAAACTTTGATTGGCGAAAATGATGTGCTTTATCACGATAAGCCCGATGTCGGTTATGCCGATCTGAACTCCGCTCCCGAAGAGGGCGTTCCGAATCCGCTGCCAGATGTTCGCACAGTGGAAATAGATTATGATGCTTATGCAAATCTTGGCGGGCTGCCCGTGCCTTATGAAAAAACTTATATCGGTACATTGCGCTTTGCTATAAAAGATACAAATGCCCCGATCTCATTCCAGTGGCACGCCAGCACATCTGTCCACACAACGAAAGCAGAAATTGTTACGCCTTATGGTGAGTTCCGCCCAATAAAGAATCTTTTATTCTATGAAGCTGAATTGATACAGCCAAATGGGGGAGAGAGCTTGAACCCCGATATGCAATATCCGATAAAATGGAATAGCGACGGCAATGCCCAGATACGTCTGGAGTATTCTACAGACGATGGCGACGAGTGGCTCCCCGTAATGGATCACACCGTAAGTGCTAATTCATTAGTATATACATGGACGGTGCCAAATGTAACTTCTGACGAATGCCTCATGCGTATTCTCGACGAGGAAACCGGCTACGAACTCGACCGCAGCGACGACGTCTTCTCCATAGCCAATGCTTTCGCAATGATAATCAGACCATCGTCTGGCGATCCCGTCTATACTGGCGGTAAATCCGATAAGATTCGCTGGGTCAATCAGGGCTACAGCAAAATATATTTCGAATTCTCTTCCGATGCAGGGGAGACATGGGTAACTGCTACCGGTCAGGTGAATGGATCACTATTAGAAACCGGCTGGACAGTGCCAAAAGTAACAACCAAGACCGCTCTGATGAGAATGATAGATGTCTATAGCGGACAGGAAGTAGCCCGCAGCTCGATGTTCAAAGTGCTCGGCGGATCGCTCGATCTGCTCACTCCTCGTGCTTACGAAATACTCATCGTGGGACGCAACACACGCATCCGCTGGACATATAACAACGTGCCGTCCTTCGATCTCTACATCAGCTATAATGACGGAGTGGATTGGGAGCTTTTGGACAACGACGTAAATGCCGTAAACACATATAAAAACTGGGACATCCCGAACCACCCAACAGAGCAGGCGATAATCAAAGCTATCTGGATGGGCGATCACGAAATGGAATACGACCGCACGGAAAGATTCATCATCAAATCACTCGTTTCGGTGAAAGATGATGCTCCTGCCGGCTTCGAGTTCGGACAGCCCCAGCCAAACCCGACATCAGATAACACTTATATAGATTTCCTTATACCAACACCCCAAAGGATACAAATAATTTTAATTGATGCAAATGGAAAACAAGTAAAAACGATAGCCGCTCAGCAGTTCCCGGCGGGCAGCAACAGATGCTTGATCCCCACCGAGGGTTTGAGCTCCGGGAGCTATTTCGTAGTCTTTACAGGAGAGAAGCTGAGCGTAACGAGGTCTTTGAAGATTGTAAGATGATCCCACCCCAGCCCTCCCTTACAAGTAAGGGAGGGAGTAAGAAGGGAGTTTCCCCCTTACTTGTAAGGGGGATAAAGGGGGATCAAAAAAAGGGGTAGCGGTGCGGATACATACCAAATATCCAGCCCGGTTACTTAATAGAGAGATTTGAAAAAGAAGAGACCCACCCCGGCCCTCCCCCAAGGTGAGGGAGAAAGAGTGGAAATTCCCTCCTCTATGGGTGAGGGAGTAAGAGTGGAAATTAGAGTCAGTTTGGATAGTCATCCGATGACTGGCAGTCATCGGATGACTTAGAAACAAAAAATTACTAAAGTTTAATAAAATTATTCCGATAAATCATTGTGTAGTTTGAAACATAAATATAAAAATAGGAGATAGAAAACTTGAAAAATTTATACGCAACCCAATGTAAATCCAATGATAATCAATGATTTTGATATAGATAGTGTTTGTAATCAATAATTAGGAAATATAGATTTTGAAAAATATAGTTAAAATGGATTTCTCAAACAATTACGGAGGATTGTATGATTTTTCTGCCAAGATACCATTTGATGGTATGCCACAAGCTACTCCTTTAGGTGCTTTATTATTATTAGAACTAACTATTACGCAAATAAAGAATTTAACACGCGTTAATGCTTAAATATTATTTTAATTAATGAGGAATTATGTTATGAAAAACAAACACAAATTGATTAAGCTGGGCATTCTGCTTTGCTTATTCTTCGCTTTCGCCGTGGGGAATCAAGCCCTGGCGGCGACTGTTACATTCGACAATGGTGGAGGCGATAACCTTTGGTCTAACTCTGCTAATTGGGATACTGGTACTATCCCAGGATCTGGGGATGATGTCATAATTCAAGGTGATGGAGGAGGTTCTGATTTAACCTGTGATCTCGATGGGGATTACACTATAAGTAATCTTACTGTTGGGGACGACGGAGCTAATAATGGTGTATTAAATATGAATGGATATACTTTAACTGTTACAGGAAA
>CAYQTZ010000329.1:1491-3765 GCA_964420565.1 uncultured Hyphomicrobiales bacterium | reverse complement strand
CCACCTTTTTCTTTTATTCGCCTTCGCAGAAGACCACGGGCTAGCCCGTGGGGTGTTCCATTTAGTAGGAAGGCTGAAAAAAGTAGCCCGTCCCCTTTTTTGCTTTTGCTTGTTTTTTGGCCGCGCTTGTAATAAAATGTCAAGCTATGGAAGAACTGAACCGGAGAATACGTTCCTGTAAAATTTCATTTTCATCAACGTAAGATTTGCAGGCAGCAACAGATGAACTGCTATAAGGGCCAATTATGATCTTTATTCCTTCATTATCAAATTCTTTGACTTTTGCCAGCGCAACTTCAGGATCAGTTTCAGAATCTTTGAAAACGTAATGAATACTATATTTTGAGCCAATGCTTTCTAAATATGTATTTATGCTTGATTCGGCTATTTCCAGTGCTTCTACTGAGCTTTCACCAGTTGATGCGGCGCTGCCAGTTGCAGGCATTAGCACACCTATCAAAATATCTTTTTTTTCATCGTCGTTGGGGCAGTTGCAATCTTCATTGCAAGCAGAAAAACACAGAGAGATCAACAATAAAACAACCAATATTCTCATTAATATCATCCTTTACTAAATTATTCATTTTATTCAATTTTACTAAAAACAAATATAGTTTTATCTGGGAAGAAATAAAAATTTTAATATGTATGTAATCGTTATGTGTTATTGTTTTTTCAAGGTTCGTACAGCTTGTATTTGATGTACACTTACTTCTATTTCTTGTGGCTGGGGAGTCAAGAATTACCAATTACGTAGAAAAATCTTGATTGGAGTCTGCAATCAAGATTTGCTAAAGACGAGATTACGTTTCAACGATCTCTAATACTGGCGTATTTGACTTTCCATAGGTAATAAGCATCAAGTTTTTTCAAATATTATATTCCGATATGACTTAGTATTATCCTTATCGAAGTTCGTTGGGTAGATATTTATCAATACTTTTCTTTGAACAGGAGGTATATCATCGGCAACACCTATTTCAAATCCCTTTGGCTTTAACACAGTATCTCCATCCAGAAAAACTCTTGATTCATTCTCTAAACCAATACCTGAAAGCAGATTACTTAAACGTTTGTTCATTATCAATCTGTGCATATAATTATCATTTCTCAGCATTATATCATTACATGGATCGAACATTTCTGGATATGCAAAAGCTAATACTCTTGCTGGATTTGTATCAATGACCATTACCGGTGTTCCTCTTTTAATACGATAATATAGATCCTCTACGTCTTTCCTTGCTATTCGTATGCAACCGTGAGAGGATGGCCTTTTACCCAGATAGCTGTAATACCCTGAAGCAGCAAGCCCATGGAACCCAATATTCCCTTTGAAGCCTATCCAATGCAAAAGCTTAGCGTTATCGAACTGACGGGATATGGCTAAAGGGTTTTTATTCTGAACAGTATAAAGCCCCGTTGGGGTATTTATTCCTTTATGAATTTTGTCTGTACCAGAAGATATTTTATAGCTTATGGTCGTGTCATTTCTGCGGTTCAGGAAAGCAGTCTGAGTCTTTAAATCAATTATGATAAATATGCTATCGAGCACATACACTGTATCTTTCATAGGTGTATATTGCTTGAAGTGTAAAGAGTATCGTACAAATTTGGTTTTCGGCATAAAAAATTTACTTTGACTATCAGAAAGTCCACTCAAAGTAAAAATGGTTGCCACCAAAAATACCTGTACTAATATGCCGAATATTAAGCTTTTTTTTCTCATCTCTTTAATTCTGATTTTCAGGACAAGCAAGTTAATAATTTTCTATTAATTTCATAATATAATTTTCGCCCATTAATCGAAAAACATTATATTGCCTTTTGTTTTTAATAGCTAATAAAAAATCGTGCCTGAAATGATGATAAGCAAAGAAGAAATTCGAGCAAATTCAAAAAAAATTGCAGTGATACGCACAGATCGACTCGGAGATATGATACTAACACTGCCTATGTTACTTGCTATAAAAAGAGTATTCCCCGCAAGCGAAACAGCCATTATTGCAAGGTCTTACACAGAACCCCTAATTCATAATTGCTTCGCTGTAGATAATAGTTTCTATATTGACAAATACACCGATGGATTAGTTGGTATCATAAGAGATAATGATTTTGATACTATATATTTTCCCAGACCACGTTTTGAAGAAGCTTATGCCGCATACAAACAGGGTGTAAAGTATCGCATTGGTAGTAAATATCGCTTATATTCTTTTCTCTTTAACCACAGAATAGCTGACCACAGGAAGATATCAGAGTATCACGAAGCAG
>CAYQTZ010000329.1:0-1481 GCA_964420565.1 uncultured Hyphomicrobiales bacterium | reverse complement strand
GAATGATCGCTTTAAGCACTGGTATTGAAGTCAAAACCGAGCTTGTTGGACCTTACATAGAACCAATGACACGCATGAATATTGAAATATTTGCCACTGAGCAGGGAATAGATCTAAGCAAGAAAATCATTGTAATTCATCCCGGCAGCGGCGGCTCAGCTAAGGACTATCCTGCCCAAAAACTTGCATCTGTGGCGCAATTACTTTCAGAAGACGACAGGTATATTATAGTAATAACAGGCACTAACGAAGAAAAGCATCCCTGCGGAATAATTTCTGATAAATGCAAAAATGCTTTTAACTTATGTGGCAAATTATCACTTAAAGAATTAATTGCATTTCTGTCGCTGACAAATGTATTAATAGCTAATTCTACAGGCGTATTGCATATAGCAGCATCACTTGGAATTGCAGTCGTCGGATTATATCCGAATACTCCGCATATTAGCGGAAAAAGATGGGGACCTTATTCCTCAAATTCTATTGTGTTGAATCCACCGAAAGATCACACTAAAAATATTGACAATATGGAATTGATCCTTGAGAAAGATGTAGCTGTTGCCGCAGAAAAATTATTGAATAGTGAAGGTAGAGAATTTGTGAGATGATCATTTTTTGCGGTCAGCTTTCAGCGTATGAACATGAATATATTATACTTACCCTCTCCCGACCTGTCAGTATGCAAGCATTTGCAAGTGGGGGAACGAGGGGTTTGTGAAAAAATATATCCGATTATGTACAAATCATTAGTTTGCATAGAGTCAGAATTTGATAATATTTCAGTACTTGGAATGAATGATCGTCTCAAAATAATATTCAATATTCACTAAATATTTTGCTATATTGTTTGCATAATAAAATGATTTTATTTGATTGATCTGTCAGTTAATGAACAGAACATCAACTATTATACTGATTGGTTCATTAGTTATAGGGAGTGAATCAATAATTGAGCATTAGCTATCTCAAAATTTGCTAATTTCAATGATATATTAAGGATCAGAGAATCAGCATGATCTATATAATATTAAAGCGTGTTCATCCCTTATGACATAATATAGAGTAAATATAATATAGTAACTATAATTGTTAATTGTTGGTAGAATTTTTACATGAAGAAAATATTATTATTAATTGTATTTTTTATATTCATTTTTCAAGCAAACGCACAGGTTTACAGGATAATAGCTCCTGATCTTAATCTTGTGTATGTAAGCAAACAGCTATCTTTTATGGCTCCTTATAACGTTCAGGCATTCACTAATGCTATGAATTTTCATAAGAAGCATTGGGATTGGCAGCCATCTGAGGACATAGCCATATTGCTAAATGATTTTGATGACGAAGGAAATGGCGGAGCACTAATATTCCCTTATAATTTCGTTACATTGATGGTGTCGCCCTTTTCCTATGATTTTGATGTCGTGCCAACAAATGAGCGTATGCAATGGCTTATGTGCCATGAGCTTACGCATATTGCC
>CAYQTZ010000328.1:0-3810 GCA_964420565.1 uncultured Hyphomicrobiales bacterium | reverse complement strand
AAACACTGAAAATTAGGAATAATGTAAAAATTGAAAAGGCAATTAATGAAAAAATTTAAGGTGACATTTCTTCCAGAGGGAAAAGATATTGAAGTCGAGGAAAATACTACCCTGATGCAGGCAGCAGGAAAAGCCGGTGTATATATAAACACTATTTGTGGAGGGAAAGGTGTATGCGGCAAGTGTCGTGTTCAAGTCATATCTGGTAAGATAAAGGCTAGTAAACAGGCTATTGCATTGCTCACTAAAGATCAAATAGATGATTCTTATGTGCTGGCATGCCAGGCTAGAGTTCAAGACAACCTTGAGGTTGTCATTCCGCCTGAATCCCGGCTGGAGGCGGAACAGATTCTATTAACAGATTCATTTACTTCCGAAGCTGCATCTGTAGAATCCGCTCATTTCGAGCCCCTTGTGCAAAAGATATATATGGAACTGCAGGAACCATCTAATGAAGACAATATAGCTGATAGCGATAGAATTATAAGAGAACTAAAAAGGAAGACCAAATATACTTCATATGAGAGGTCTCTCGGTTGCTTAAAAGGAGTTGGCGCTAAATTACGAGATAACAACTGGAATATTACAGCCACAATTGCCAGGCAACACAATGGATGGAAAATATTAGAAATAGAAGTCGGAGATACCAATGAGAATAATTATGGGCTGGCCATTGATGTTGGTACAACAACAGTTGTAGCCCAACTCCTGCATCTAAAATCAGGTAAAGTAATTGGTAGCGAAGGCATTCATAATCTTCAATCCAATTATGGTGAGGATGTTATTACAAGGATTGCTTTTGCGTGCGGTAAAGAACAAGGGCTTCCAGAGCTACACAAGGCAATCATTAAAAATATTAATGATCTAATAAGTAGCCTGAGTGAGAAGAACGAAATTGATGCTAAGGATATCACTGCGATTGTTGTCGCTGGAAATACAACAATGAGTCATCTTCTTTTAGGGATTATGCCATGCTCGATTCGACTTGCTCCTTATGTTCCAACGACCCATTCCTTTCCCCAGATAATGGCCAGAGAAATAGATATACATATACATCCGGATGGCATATTAGAAACTCTTCCCGACGTAGCCAGTTATGTTGGTGGTGATATAGTTTCAGGTGTCCTAGCTTGCGGTATAGCAGATAATCCAGAAATAAAGGCCCTGATAGATATTGGCACTAATGGAGAAATTGCCCTGGGGAATAATGATTGGATTGTTTGTTGCTCTGCTTCAGCAGGCCCTGCCTTTGAAGGCGGGGGTGTTAGTTGCGGTATGAGGGCAATTCGTGGTGCCATACAAAAAATAGAGATAAAGGATGGTATGGTTCAGTACCGGACTATCCAAAAGGCCAAGCCGAGAGGGATATGTGGCTCAGGGCTTATTGACTGTATTTATGAGCTTGTTAAAAACGGAATTATTGACCAACAAGGACACTTTAATGCATCCACAAAGAATGATAGAATAATTGAAAAAGATGATGAGCCCCAATTCATAGTAGCCTTTGGAGATGAAACAGAATCGGGTGAGAATATAACCTTTAAAGAGTCGGATATCAGTAATTTGATCAGATCAAAAGGCGCTGTATTTGCTGCTATTAAGTCCTTGGCAGATTATGTTGGCATAGGTTTTGACCAGATAGATACCTTTTTTGTAGCTGGTGGTTTTGGGAACTATTTGAATATACCGAAGTCTATCTCTATTGGACTATTACCGGATATTGATCCAAAAAAGATCCAGTTTGTCGGCAACAGTTCTCTTATAGGTAGCAGAATGGCTATTTTATCTAAGAATGCATTCGACCATGCAGCAGAGATAGCAAATATGATGACTAATATCGAGCTATCTACATATTTACCATATATGGATGAATACATGGCCTCCCTATTCTTGCCACATACAGATATGAAGCTTTTTCCTTCTGTGCACTATCAACAATCATAGTTGGAATATGGCCATTTTCTTCATAAACTTTATACAAATAGCCTGATATTCATTTATAGTAAGGAATATCATAGGAATAAATCTTGTAAGTATTCACAGGTTCAGGGTTCAGCGTTCACGATTGAGGACCTCAGGGTTTTCTTCATTTTTTCGCTTGTAATTTCAGTGCGAGCTCACATGATGACATATTCAAAAAACCTCATTAATTCCTTATCGGACACAGAATCGAAACCTTCCTTCATCACCCTATCCTTGAATCATTGGGCCCGTGAATAGTTGCTAAATCTTTCAAGGAGAAATAGATATGGATAGTTCAAAACGTATACTCACAGTTATTGATCAAATTAGCTCTCCGGATAAGGTGAGAAGGAAAATCATAGATGCCGCAAGTATCCTTTATGCCCAAAAAGGGTTTAATGCCACATCCATTGATGAAATTTCTGAGATGGCGGGTGTAAGCCTCCCAGTAACTCACCGTTACATCAAAAATAAGTCGGAAATCATGGGAATGATTTTGGAAGATGTCCTTAAGATGTTTCAAGACAACCTCATGATGATGATCAAGGGAATTGATAACCCTGAAGAGAAGTTAGCTATTGCAGTCAATATTTATTTTAAGGTAATAGATCAGCAAAGAGAAAAGGCTCTTTTAATTTACCAAAAATCTAATTCCCTTGATAAGAAAAACAAATCGCATATAATGCAGCTCGAAGTAGATATAAGCAATATTTTTGCAAAAATAATCAAGGAAGGGATCGAATATGGCATCTTTAAAAGAGTGGATGTAGATTTAATGGCCTACAATATTATTATTCTTGCACATATGTGGGTCCTAAAGCGATGGCATTTTAAGCATCGTCTCAGCATAGAAAGATATCTACAACTTCAACTTGCTACCATAATGGATGCCTTGAAGGAATAGTACCTTCCATTACAAAACTCTCTTCCTTATTTAGTCCGCCAAAGGCTGACAAGAGCTAGTTCCCCATACTTTGCTATGTTACAGTTTTTGGTTTTGGTACCTTGCAGCTTGTCGGAGCGGATCTAAGATCCCGTGTACGAGGCTGCAAGGTAGTTTATTCTTTTTGAAAATCAGGAAAATTTGCGATTTTACGTTCTATCTTGCAAGCCGGATCAATTTGTACCGTAAAAAAGTTAGTATTATTATTTGTATCCGTTCACGGATTCAAAGATTCAAGTGAACAGGTATTATTCTTTTATATACATTCAATTATCTTGCATTATGTAAAGGAATTTTGCGTAGCCAACAACAAGATCAAAAGGTGAATTTAAAATGATAAAGGAAACGGCAGAGCGCTTGATTAATGAGCTCCCAGAAGGTGTGAGACTGCTTGCAGCTGCTAAAGAAAGAAATGCATATGAAATATCTGAGGCAATCAAAGGAGGTATTAAAATTATAGGCGAAAATTATCTCAATGATACATTGGGTGTAATTAATGAAGTAACACAAAAGGCCGAATGGCACTTTATTGGACATTTACAGAGAAATAAGGTTAAAAAGGTTATTGAAATCTTTGACATGATCGAATCTGTTGATTCCCTCAGATTGGCCAAGGAGATCGAGAAATGGTGCGAGAAACGAAACAAAGTAATGCCTATATTGATTGAGGTTAATAGTGGTGAAGAAGATCAAAAAGCAGGAGTAGCCCCAAAGGATGTAACACAATTATTAAAGGACATATCCTCACTTAATTATGTAAAAATAATGGGGTTGATGACCATGGGACCAAGATTCGGGGATCCTGAGGAATCAAGGCCTTATTTTCGAAAAACAACGGAAATATTTGAAAAGAGCAAGGCGCTTCACCTGCCGAATGTGGAAATGAAATATCTCTCCATGGGCAT
>CAYQTZ010000327.1:0-3815 GCA_964420565.1 uncultured Hyphomicrobiales bacterium | reverse complement strand
AATTTTCCATCTGCCCTTATTATGCGATACTCTATACCATATTGCTGCCCGATTTCCTGATCCGTAGAGAATTTGATTACCATCTCTTTATCATCCGGGTGAATAGAATTAACCCAAAGGAATGGATTGTTTAAAAGATCGTCAGGACTGAAGCCAAGTACGTCTTTGACTCTATCAGACCAGAACATAGCACCTTTCTTTGATGAGTATTTATAGACGACAGGTGGGATGTGGCTTATCAGCTCCCGATAATTCTTCTCGCTTTCAATTAATTTTTTCTCGGCTTCTTTCCGATCGCTTATATCTCTTGCTATTCCATAATAATGAATAATATCATTTACCTTACTTTTTTTCCCGGATAACTCTACAGGGAATAATGAGCCATCTTTTCTCTGGTGAAAAGTCTCAAATATCTGCTGATGATCCAAAGGAAAATTATCCCAAAAATCTCTGAATCGTTCAGGAGTGAAATTTGGATCTACATCTAAGATATTCAGTTGAATTAATTCCTCCCTTGTTCTTCCCAAAGATTTGCAGGCAGCATTATTAACATCAATAAAATCCCCATTATGATCAATTAAAAATATCGCATCAGAAGCAGTTTCAATTAGCTTCCTGTATCGTTCTTCGCTCTCTTTTAATTTTTTCTCAGTGAACTTCTTTTTAGTAATATCATTCGATGAGGAAATAATTGAAATTACTTTATCATTATCATCACGAATTATTTTAGACCGCGTTTCTACCCAGATAATATCTTTATTCTTATTAAAAATTCTATATTCAGCCGTAACTGAGTCTTTGTGGCTTAAAAGCTCATAAAATATTTCTTTAAGTTGTTCAACATCGTCTGGATGAACGTTCTCCAAAGGATCGAAATTCATATACTCTTCAGGTGTATAGCCCGTTAATTCTTCAAAAGATTCAGATATGAAATTAAAAGAATAATCAGGATTATGAACTATAAACATATCAGAAGTATTCGCAGAGATCATACGGAACATCTGATCGCTTATTTCTTTTGCTCTTTCGGCTTTTTTTATTTGGCTTAGATCCACATGAGTTCCTACAATGCGTGTAGCTCTTCCATTTTGGTCGCGGCTTACCACTTTCCCTCTGCTCAGGATTGGCAATAAATATCCGTCTCGATTCTTCATTCTAAACTCTATTGAAAAGCAATCACATTTGCCTTCTATACAGTCATTGATTTTAGGGGAAACCGCTTCTTTATCCTCAGGGTGTATATTTTCATTCCAAAATCCATTTAAGCGATTCTCATGTCGAGGATCATAACCTAACATCTCGAAATATGCCGGGCTGAAATATCCTTCATCTGTTACGATATCCCAATCCCAGATACCATCGCGGGACGCTTCCATTGCAAGTAGGAATTTTTCTTCAGACCTTTTAAGTTCTTTTTGTAACTTTTTCTTACTGTCAATACTCCTCGTTATACCGATAAGCTCTATCTCATCATCATTATTATAACGATAATTCGTGGTCGTTTCTGTCCAGATTATCCTGCCGTCTTTGTGTGGTTGCTGTAGCTCAAATATTTTGCTTTTATCTACTTCGCCATTTTCGATAAACTCCTTTGATCTTTGAGACATCACTTCTTTAACTATAGAAAATGATTCTGGGGTAAAAGCTTCGTTTAATTCTTCCTGCATAACCTCCTCAGGAGTATATCCGCGGAGATCATATATTGATGGGCTAATATATGTAAATACATTTTTATTTAGATTGAAAACCCAGACAACATCGGATAGGCTTTCCTTTAGAAAATCGCATTTGTCTGATTGATCTTTAATATCAATATTTTCCTTTGAAAGTCTCTTGTTCTCACTTTTCAGAGATTCAATCTCACTTAGCAATTCATCGACTAATGGCTCTTTTCTATCATTCATATTTGGGCTTAGAAATTACAAAAAATGTATAATCAAGCAAGATAAATAAATATTTCATTAAAGTCAATAAGAATTTATAATAAGAAACATGAAAAATACTCTTCGATTGGATTTATCTATGCACTTAATAGTTAATTGTTTATATCGAGAATTATTACTTTATTTATAAGGTGGGATACATGAGAGGATCATTCTTTTCTTTTTCACGACCATCACACAAGCTAAGTAAGGAAGGGAGTAAACCTTTGTTATTTATATAAATAGGGACTCCCCCCTTAATTGTGAGCAATGTGCTCAGTTAGTGTTCAAATTACAAATCATAAAATTTGACACTAAGTATTATTTATTAATCACAAACTTTCTTATGAAATTATTTGTGCCAGTCTGGAAATTTAATAAATAAGTGCCATTTGTGAGATCATTTACATCTACTATTTCAATATGCTCGCCCTGCTGGTAGTAGCTATTGATTATTGCCAAATTGCTTCTTGCATCCAGAGAATAAATATTAGCTCTTACAAAGGCTGGGTTTTCTAACGAGAAAGATAAATTCAAAGTGCTTGCAGTTGGGTTGGGATAGATATCAATATTTACATTTTTAGTAATATTGGCAGCAGACAAAGCACCTTCGCGGAAACTTCTGCTTACATTAACCCATTCTTCGTTTTCCCAAACTCTATCGAGATTGAGGTACATATCATCATCATCATAGTACATTAAAGATTCTTCAATATTCCTCCATTCGCCAGCAAGCCAACTTTGGAAGAGATTCCGAGTATTATACCCACCGTTGTTGTATTCGTTGAGCTCTTTTGAGTCATTCTCCCAGGCTTCGCCATTCCAGAATTGAGTAATAAACTGAGATTCGTTATTATCATTATTCCATTGAGTTTCTTCTCTTTGGAGATTAACCCAGGCCTCTTGCCAAATCTGATAAATCACTTCAATTACGTAACCTTTTGCATTATAAGAATATAACTCTCTATCAGTTTCTACCCATTCATCCTCATCCCAATCATATTGAGTTTCTATTGAAGGGTTCTCATTATTACTTTCATAGGTACTTGTGATTTTCATACTTGGCATAAGTTCAAACGTCATATAGTCAATTCTGAAAGAAATATTTTCAATTTCTCTATCTAAGGCATCATAAGTATAGGTATCTTTCATAAAAAGGAAAGATTCACCCTCATCATATTGGTAATACTCATATTCCTCTAATAAACCTTTAGAATTGTAAGTATATTGAATTGTAGTTGCCAAAGTCAATTCGCCCTCCTCGTTGAAATACATTTCAGTTTTTACAATATTACCTTCTTCATAATAGTAGTTAATTCGCATATCTGTAATCCACTCAGAACCTTCATATATATCATAAACATAACTTGTGATATACCCCTGCGAATCATAAGAATAACTGGTGCGGGATTCAATGAACCAATCGCTGCCAGACCAAATATGGAAAATTACCTCAGAAATATTATCACCGTCGTAAATAAATTGATCCTTTTCAATATTAACCCATTCTTCGTTTTCCCAATCTTGGGTGATCCAAACCTGCTGCTTGGCATTACCATTTTCTACAATTAGAAAAGCGAGAAAGAAAGCAAATAGTACAGAAATTTTTTTCATAGCAACCTCTATAAATTTTTGAAACATTCAACATATATTTATTTTACCAAAACACAATTTAAAAATAATAATTTGAAAGTCATAATTATTTTATTAGCTATCCCTAATTTGAATCAACTTTTTTTAGAAATTAAAACCATTGCAAAAACAAAGAAAATCCCACAATGTCCCACTTTTCCAGACAAGTCGGGATCTTAGATAAAGAAGGTGGATTTTATCTTACATCCCCGCTTGGTAAGAGGGGATCGAGGGGTGTTTGTGAAAAAATATATCCGATAT
>CAYQTZ010000326.1:0-3815 GCA_964420565.1 uncultured Hyphomicrobiales bacterium | reverse complement strand
CCATTTTTTTACGAATTAAGACCATCCCAAAATACAAAAACCCCTGACTAAAAAATCAGCCAGAGGTTTTATTACGTATTATCTTTTTATCTTTTATTGCGAGCCGCGACTCGGCAACACTACCCATTTATTGACTGGGCGTTCCCTGTTTGGTCCTTTTGTATAAACATATACTTCACCACCGGGATGGCATGTCATACACAATGCAATGTTAGGATTGCGTTCCTTTAATTCAGGATCGGCTGCCAGATATTCTTCGTGGCAGTCAATACACATTGTGTGCATGGCATCTACGTAAGAGGCAATTCTCGTATATTGCTTTACCTGTACTCTCGAGCCAATGGCTATCATATCCTCGTGGCAGGCATCGCATGATTTGGCATTATGCATATTCTTATATTCACCGTCGGGATGGCAATCAAAACATTTCAGATTAGCACCCATTTTCGAGGCATGCCAATCATGCTTGAAGGCATTTCCCCAGTAATACATCTCATTATGGCACTCGAAGCAGCCGCTCGCCTGATCGTCAGGCAAATTCATGTGGTGGCATGCTCCACAGGCAAATTTAAGGGAATCAGTGTGGAATGTATGCTTGAAAGCTACTCCATAGCCATCTTTATTACCATCAATAAATAATGTATCGCCTCCGCGGGCTTTCGAGGTCGGTATGCTTTCGAATCCTTCGCTATATATTTCATCACCTGAAATAAATGCAAAACCAAGACCGAAGGATATTACGAACGCCAGCGATAGTTTTGTACGATTGGTTATCCGGGATGGCCCGTAATAAGTTCTGTTCGCACTGAAACGTATTTTTGTCTTTATGTCTTCTTCTTCGTCTTTCGGAGGTTTTTCCCATACTTTATAATTCTCTACGAAATAGAAGAATATTAGCATCGCTGCGGACACTACACCGGCAGAAACTGCGAGTTCCATCCATGATGGGAAGTAAAATGAACCCATTTCGCCAAGATTGTTCAAGTGGGTCAAGCCGCCTACGTTCAAGCGATTGAACACAACGCCGACAACACCGATCAATGCACCTCCAAAGAGCCATGTGTTTGATTCTCTTAGCTTTCTGATTGAAAATATTATCAGAGGAATAAATACAGTCATTGCCATTTCTATCCAGAACAGCCACATTGCTACACTGCCGTCAAATAAAAAGACACCAGCTCCGCGCACCCATACATCTATAAAGCGAGCAATACCATAAATAGCCATTACCCATATTGCGGCTTTTGATAATTTTTTGAGTATCGATGTCGCAGGATTTTTCTTATATAAATAATGCGATACAGTGCTTTCAACCATCACCATCATCAGACCAAGTGCTATTGCTGATACGAAAAAGAATATCGGTATTATTGGTGTGTACCAGAGCGGATGCAATCTGTATGGCATAGCAAGGAATAAGCTTCCCAACGATGACTGATGCAATGTAGATAGCATGATGCCAAGTATTACTAAAGGAATTTTTATCTTGACCAAGGAATCGTGTATTCTTTTTAATAGTGGGATTCTTGGATATTTTTCAAGTACCACTGGTATGAATTCCATAAAGAGTACTGTAAGGTAAAGCATTACGCACCATGCAACTTCAAAAAGCGGTGAATGCGGATTCCAATAGATTATTGCGTGCCAGATATTCCATGGCAAACCAAGATCAAACAGCAAACCAACTGCTACGGCTATATAGCCAAGGAAAGCAGTTAGAATCGCCGCACGGGTTACCGGCTGGAACGCATGCTTTTGAAATATATAATTAAAAGCTGCAAGTACAAATCCACCACCTGCAAGTGCGACACCGCCCATGACATCGAATCCTATCCAAAAGCCCCATGGGGTATTATCTGTAAGATTGGTTGTAGCTCCAAGCCCAAACATGAACCTTGTAATAGCAACTGCCGAGGCAACACCAACGATTATCCACAAAACGAATTTAGCTTTGTTTATTCTTTCCATGTTATTTTTTCTCCTTATTATCGTTGGACATTTCATCTGGTGCTATTTCATCTATTGGCTCTGGTGGAGCAACAGGTGCAGTTTCAGCGGCTATCTTTTCTTTACGTTTCATTATTGCGTAAGTGCCAGCCATAATGGCTCCCATACCTACAAAAGCTACCGGAACGGCTCCCATTGCCCATTTGGTAGTCTCTGGCAGCGGATCTGTAATTTTTGGAGCTCCTGAAAGCTCTATACCTTTGCTTACGCGATTATTATAATAGAATAAAAAGTCAAGCGGACAATCTTTTGATGTGATATATAGCACATTAGTGCCACCTACTTCGTGCTCGCCGTAAACATGATTGATATATTTATCGGGTTCTGCTTTTATTCTGCGTTTGGCTTCAGCTAACAGCTCATCTCTATTGCCAAAAATTGTTGCTTTTGTCGGGCAGGTCTTTGTGCAAGCCGGCTCGTCTATTTTGCCTGCTTTAATATTGTCATAACAAAGTATGCACTTACGAATGTAAGGCACCGTCATATCCCAATCATAGCGGGGAATACCATAAGGACAAGCCATCATGCAATAGCGGCAGCCCAGACATTTGTATTCGTCATAAACTACTGCACCCATATCTGTTTGATGCAAAGCGCCAACCGGGCATACTGACACACATGCCGGTTCGTGGCAGTGGCGGCATTGCTTGCGAACACTATATTCATTATTGAAAAGGACGGATGTCCAGTTTCGTGCAGATAGACCATCATTTTTCTGCCATTCCCTTGGTTTATCGGGAGGCAGATTATTTATCTCTTTGCAAGCTGACACGCATTCGGTACAGCCAATGCATTTAGTAATATCTGTAAGTATAGCTTTCATAATTCTTCATTCTCCTTTCCTAAAGACATAGCCACTTGCTCGCCGGTTTCTGGTGGGAATTTCCAAGATCTTGCTGTGATCCATTGGCTTAATGGCATTAATACGCAGTGTGCAATTTTTGTAAATGGTATTAATATGAAAATAAGATTTCCACTTAAAACATGAACTAACATATAGCCATTATACGTTGCCGGCTCTATAGCAGAATTTGCACAGATATAACCTGTAACAAAAGGGATGATTAGCAGAATGGGCCATAAAAAGTCCTGTTTGCGACTTAAAAATCTTGACTCCAAAGTTGCAGCTCTGAGCAATAGTAGTAAAATGCCAGTTACTATAGTAATGATCGTAAGCCAATTTGCTACTTCATGGCTTATGGTGATACCTGTCCAGCCAATATCAATAGATTGCTGGAAAAGCCAAGCGTGATCCCATAGAAGAAGTGGGGTTGCTATTAATCCGATATGAAAAATAATCGAAACAACGCTGTACAGCGGCTTTACTCTGAATGCACGGATTGGTATCAGAAAGCCCCATGTAAGTTTCCTGACGTAATGCTTCGGTATTTTCTTGTCCTTACCTCTTGACTTTGCTTCCAGACCATTGATAATTGCAAGCACAATTAGCCGGATCAATCCAAGAATTAAAATTGCAAAAGCGAACCTGAACATAGGCCCTTTCGCAAATTCTAATAATGATTCCATAATAATTCCTTTTATAATATATTAATAATCTTTTTCCCTTTATTTTTTCATCTTAATAGCTTTGAATATCAAATCGTGCAGCCCTACAAGCTCGCCGTCAATCTTATTATCTTCCATCAGCTCGCGGAATTGCTTTTTACAGTTGGCACATGGAGCAATCACATAATGAGCACCTGTATCCTCTATCTGTTTGGCTTTGCGTCTGCCGCCTACTAATGTTCTGTATTTTCTGATCTCGTCAATAGAAACTGTACCACCTCCGCCGCCGCAGCAGTACTGCT
>CAYQTZ010000325.1:0-3830 GCA_964420565.1 uncultured Hyphomicrobiales bacterium | reverse complement strand
AGACTCTCCAAGAGTGAGGAAATGGCAACTTGAAAAATTTTGCTTAAGTTAACGCTTATGCCCCTCGATCCCCTCTTACAAAGAGGGGAAGTCCAATATTATCAAACTCTTACGCTGACTGCCAACCGCTGACCGCTAAGGTCATAATATTGAAGAATCGTAAGTTACCGTACACTTCCACAAACTCAAATATTTTTTCGTTACGATGTCTATATGTCTGAAACCTAACTTCCAAAATTGAATTTGATGATCAAAAAACTTTTATTCAATTAATTACGTCTATTAAAAATAATGAATATAAAATTTGTTTAACTTTAAAAGTTTCGTAAATTAGTAATTGGTTCAATTTGGTTTTTTTGAAAAGGTACAAATTAAACGCTGGTAAATGATAATAGGAAGTATATTAAAATTGATAGAGAGATATTTCCCCGCCGGCACTGCAATGGATAAAGATCGAATAGGTCTGCAGGTTCAAAGTGGGAATGTAGAGGTAAGAAAATTTCTTATAACGTTGGAGTTAGATTACCAAGTTATTGAAGAAGCCACTCAAAAAAAATGCGACTGCATAATATCTTTTCACCCACTGATTTTTTTACCAATCACTGAACTCCACAACTCAACCCGCGTTGGCAGCCTTATACAAAAACTCATTAAGAATAATATTTCCCTGATCACTATTCACACAAATTTTGATTCATATATAAATGGTACCAGCAAATTACTTGCTGACCGTCTGGACTTGAAGACAACCGGCTTCCTTGTTCCTGACGTAAGCTACGAGAATTATGGTATGGGAGTATTAGCCCAGCCAAGGCAAACCTTGTTACCAGCTCAGATATTAGAAAAAGTGCAAAGTGTCTGCCAGTCCCCAATTAGGTATTCTATCGGTAAAGCTGGTATTATAAATAAAATTGCTATTGTGGGCGGTTCTGGCACTTCATTTATACGAGAGGCTATAGAAAGCGGTGCTGATTGCTTTATCACAGCTGACATTACTTATCATCGATTTCATGAAGTTACTGGCAAGATAATGCTAATAGACCCCGGTCACTACGAAATGGAACAGTTCGTACCTCGCGGCTTACTTGAATTTTTCAGGGATAATATGAACACAGATGAATACGACTTCATCTGCAATTCAACTTCTCATACCAACCCGGTAAATTATTATCCGATTGGTAATTACGAAATAGAACAGAAGAAATATTTAATAAATAATTTTATGGTGGTAGATTAGTTATGGAGACTCAGATTCATTTATTGACGGCGCTATCTTTCATAGATGGGCAATTGGACGAATTAGAAGAAGAGTTTGGTGATTTACCGGACAAAGTAAAAAAAATAGAAACCAAACTAAACAAACAGAAGAAATTAGTTGATGAAACTAAGAGGATCCTTGATGATGTCAGAAAGTTTACATCTGACTCCAAGACAGCACTGATCGACCTGAAAGACAAAGAAGAAAAGCTTACCAAAAAACAATTCAACGTAAGAAATAACAAAGAATTCGACGCTATTACAAAAGAGATCGAACATGTAAAAAATGAACATAGCCGTATTTTGGATGAGCTTCGTACCGTCGGTGTAAAAGAAGAAAACCTAAAGCATATGTTAGAAACTCAGAAAAAAGATGCCGACGAAACTAAGGCAGAGCTTAAAGAAACACAGCAAGAATTCGAAGACATCGCAAGCGATACTAATGACGAAGTCAAAACTTTGCGAGAAAAAAGAGAAGAAATATACAATCAAATTAATAAAAAATTTATCGAAGAATACGACAGAATTAGAACATTGATGAAAGACGCAGTTGTTACTGTAAAAAGAAATAGCTGCTCCGGATGCTTTAATTCAGTTCCCCCACAGATGATAGTCGAAATCAGGAACAATCTTGACACTGCTTTCCATTGCGAGGCATGCGGTAGGATACTCAGCCCTGAAGAAGTATCTGTATCCGAAGAAGATATTGGATTATAGAATTAAGTCCATTGCAAAACCTCATAATTGATTCCTCCCTTAATGAGACTGTGTGATGAGTACTAATAATGGTGATGTAGAGTAAGAAAACCCCTCCCCAGCCCTACCAAAAGGGGATGGGGTAAGACATTATAATCAAATGAGTTAATATTCTTTCTCGTTTTAATTTGGAGAAACGCAAGAGGAATAATTTTTTGTATTTTCGGGGGCTATCACACAGCCTCTAATATTAAGGGAGGCTGCAAACTATTGTTAATAATATAAGCAGGTGTCTCTCCTTTCTTGTCAGAGTGAATATAATGGGTGGGGGGAACATTATTCAATTCTTTCACCGAGAACTATACTTTATTATCAGCTATCACACAATCTCATTAAGGGAGGATGTAAAGCTTTGTTATAATTATACATTTGACTTCCTCGCTTTGTAAATGGCGATCGAGGGGGTGTTTCCATTTAATAGCATTCAGCGGTCAGCATTCAGCATTCAGCGGTCGGCGGTCGGAGGTCAGCGGTCGGGTCCGGGGACTGGTAAGATTTGGGAAGTTGGAGTTGGGAATTGAAAATATATTTACAACCACAGCTGTCCAAAATATATCAGAATAAAAGCAAGGATAAAGCAATCAAGAGCTTACAGGCAAAAAAGGAATCATCCTCGAACAAAACATCCCAAACCCATTTAAAGACGAAACGGAAATAAGTTTCATTTTGCCTGAAGAATGTCATGTTAAGCTAACGATTTCCAATACACTTGGGCAGATATTATCAGTTCTTGCTGATGGGAATATGGCTAAAGGAAGGCATTCAATGAAATTCAAAACCGATAAGATTCAATCAGGCGTTTATTTCTATTCTCTTGAGGCTTGCGGAAAAGTAATAACAAAACAAATGCAAATAATAAAATAATAATCAATTCCTGCCATCTTTATATGGGTGGCAGGTTATTATTCTAAGGAAAATATTATGAAATTCAATCAGATGCTAATTACTTTTTTATTAATCACATTGTCATCTTATGCACAAGAGAATCAAAAATATTGGGAGTATTTATCAAAACCAACTGGAGGTTGGATTGATTCACATACTATAAGTAGCAATGATAATATTCTTATTATTTCTCAAAATGGGATTTTTGAAACATCTATTAGTGATCAATTTTGGAACCATCTTTTGATAGGCTATGATATCAGAGATTTTGTCTTGGATCATAAAGATAAAATTTATTTAATAGTTGAAATTAAGAAATATAGATATGAAATTTTCATTTCAGAAGATAACGGACTTACTTGGAATTCAACTGATAATATTTGGAATGACCAAATTACTCCAACTAAAGTTACTGTTGATAATAAAGGAAATGTTTTTGTATTGACTTATAAAAATAATGACTGTTCAATTTATTTATCAGACGATCATGGAAAAAATTGGAAGGAATTTGATGCTGAATTTGATAAAGTAGGACTAAAAAAATGGAGTATAAGAAACATTTTTATAAATTCTTTAGAGCAATTAGTAATTAGTGGTTTTAATATTGAAAATGACATTTATGAAAATTTCTTTTGTATTTATGATTTCAATACTCATGAATGGACTAGATTTAATGCAACCATAGATAATCACATATATAATATTAATTATATAAGCAAAGATAGCGTTTATTTATCTACTAAAAAATCTCTCTTGTTATCAGAAGATGGAGGCTTTTCTTGGAAAATAGTAATTAATAAATGCTCAAATAATATGATATTGAACAATGATGAGTTTTATATTAGTTCTCAATACAACGGAGTTTATTATTCTTCTAATAAAGGTAAAACATGGGAACAAAGAAACAAGGGTATTGAAAATGCTTTTATATC
>CAYQTZ010000324.1:0-3834 GCA_964420565.1 uncultured Hyphomicrobiales bacterium | reverse complement strand
GAAGCGATAATCGCTGGTGGCAGCGAGTTTGCCAACATCCATAACTTCATCTATTAATGCCTGCTGCGGAAAAGTGTGCCCCATGCAGGCTCGAAGCTCTCCGTTTTTTGTGATTGTAACAAATGCGGAATACTTACCCTGTAATGATTCAGGCAGATCGTCGGGTTCAATTTCTATTACTGTGCCTTTGACTGCTGATTTCACACCTGCTTTAGCGGCTTCTATGATCTGAACTTTTTCCTCATCATTTAAATCAGGCAGATCGTCGAGCTTGGCTGTTTCGTCATAGATCATAGCTCCGGACATATAGCCGACTACACGGCTTTCATTGCCATATTGAGGATTATCAGCAGAAGTTGAATAGTCAAGCACTTCACTGCTGTTGGCACCAAAATACTCTGCTGCCATCATTGCAACGACCATGGGTCCGCCGCCGCATGCTTCCCATTTGCGATTGTAGAGGTGATAAGCCATCATAAAATAATCATAGCGATCGAAAGCGTCCACTACCTGCATATCTAATCTCTTTGCCTGTTTGAGAGTATGGAAGTGAGAAAGATCTGTGCTGGCAACAAGTAGTATTTTCTTTTCCTGCGACTCTGCTGCAGCGATAATTGACTTGAACAAAGAATTGGAGCAGCTATTATTCTGCTCACCCATTGAGATTGGAACTATAGGAACATCGGGCAGTACTGTTTGAATAAAAGGTATCTGCACTTCGATGGAATGCTCCGTACTGCTTTCAGTCCATTCATGCCCGTCGTAAGAATAGCGGACATCTTTATCCTGTTCGGTTATGGCTTTGGCTAAGTCCTTATCTACTTTAGCCACACCGAGAGGAGTAACGTAAGCATCACCTAAGAAAACGGATGCTCCGCTGAAAGATTTAGTGTGGGAGGGAGAAATGATAATAACAGCATCATAATCCCTGCCGGCTACTTGTTTATATGCCTGGGCAGCCGTTTTGCCGCTAAAGACATATCCTGCGTGGGGTACTACTAAACCGTATATACCTTTATCAGCGAGCGTTTGACTGCTCTCGTCAAGATATTTATTTATTGTTGATTTCAGTTCATCTTTGTCTGCAGGATAAAATGCTCCTGCTACAGTAGCTGGGCGATGACTTATTTGGCTTGGTTCTGGTGCATCTTGTGCACATGCTTTAGAGAAAATACCGAGTATCATAATTATCACATGTAATTTCATGGTACAAACTGTTTATTCTTAAAATTACTTTATCGCTTTAATATAATAAACTATAAAGACAAGAAAAAATTTTATTTTGTGAGAGATTTATTCAAGGATAAATAAATTTTCTGAAGTATACATCATAAATATCGCTCCCAATACTTCCGCGGTATATCTGCTCTAACGGTTAGTTTCAGGCGAGGAAGTTGTTAGTCTTATTGTGAGTTGGATAAAAATTGGTAGAAGACCATCGCTAATGAACTTGACTCAAAATAGGGATCGGGTTGATATATTTTTTTATAAAGAACACTCTTGCGAAGATGGGAAGTGCTATATCTAATAATATCAATTCATTACTCCCTCCCTTACTCGTAAGAGCCAGTGTGATAGCCCCTGAAAACTCAAGAATTGATCCCCCTTGTGTTCCCCCTTAAAATTAAGGGGGATTTTCCGTTCTTACTCCCTCCCTTACTCGTAAGGGAGGGTCGGGGTGGGATCGTTTTTATTGCAATTTTTCACAATATTTATACCCCATCACACAGTCTCTTTATTGCAAGTTTAGACTGTATGTTGGGGTATTGATTATGGTGAGATAGAAAAGGAAAACCCAAGATAGCGAGGAAAATCTACTCCTTTGTGGGGGATGTTCAGTTCGGAATTTGTAATGAAGTCTAATTTTTTTACTATTCAATTTTTAATATTTGAGTTAGGTCTTTATCTATAAAACCATAAAAAATCAAAAAAAATCTTCTAATATAGATAAAAACGTAAATAAATTTGGAATTTAAAAAATTTTTTATAAATTGTTAGTAGTATGTTAAATTATTGAATATAATTGATATACGCCAACTACATTTTTCATTAATTTTGGAGATTATATGGATATATTCACAAAGAAAGATATAGAAGAATTGATCAAGCCGCAGGATGGATTGTGTTGTTCAATTTATATGCCAACCCACCGAATTGGTTATGATGTAAAGCATGATCCAATTCTTCTAAAAAACTTACTTAATACGGCTGAAAAGAAATTTTCAGAAATTGGAGTGAAAAAGCAAGAAGCTGAAGCTATCTTAGAGCCAGCAAGGAAATTAATTGAGGATACAAAATTCTGGCAATATCAGAGTGATGGTCTGGCTTTATTTGCTTCAGCTAAGGATTTTTTCTACTATAGAATACCGAGTAAATTCAAAGAACTTGTTGTCGTTACTACCAGATTCCACATTAAGCCGATGATACCCATATTTTCTAATGATCAGAGCTTTAATATTCTTGGTTTAAGCCAAAATATGATACGTTTTTTCCAATGCACTATGAACAGCATTAGAGAGGTTCAATTAGAGGGTGTGCCAACGAGTATAAAAGAAGCACTTGGTTATGAAGAATACGAACGCTATTTGCAGTTTCATACACAAACAGGCGGCAATAAGGGCAATCGCCATGCTGTTTTTCATGGGCAAGGCGATAATTCCCGCGAAGTAAATGAAGATATCTTGCGTTACTTCAGATTAGTTGATGACGGATTAAAGAAATATACGGAGAGCGAAAAAACGCCGATGATAATTGCAGCCGTAGATCATCTAATACCAATGTATCGTGAAGTCAGCGATAGGAATAGTATTATGGAAACAGGCATTAAAGGCAATCCTGAGGAGAAAAAAGCAGAAGAGTTACATAATGACGCTCTAAAAATAGTGCAACCAATACTTGAGGAAAAATATGAGAAAGACATCAGCAGGTTCCGCCAACTGATAGGCAAAGGCAGCGAAGAAGCTTCCGACGACATAAAGAAAATCATTTTTTCTTCTGACCAGGGAAGGGTTGATACTTTATTTGTGCCTGTAGGCATACAGCTTTGGGGATTAGTTGATATAGATAGCAAAAAAGTACACATACATAAAGAGTTTATTCCCGGGGACGAAGATCTGCTGGATCATTCGGCTGCCAAAACGATAATCAATGGCGGTTCGGTGTATGCTCTTGCTCCGGAAAAAATGCCTGATAATTTATCTTTGGCTGCTATATTCAGGTATTAGTGTATTGTAAATATATTTTCTTTTCATACCCCCTTATTTTTGGGGGTATGAAAAGAATCTTATGAAAGAATAATAAGGTTATACTTTTTTTTGGACCACACTCCTCTCCCGAGAGGTCGGGATACATCCATTCGATTGAAGGGGAATAATTTAAAATATATAACAGAAACAAAAAATATTTTCAATTATTAATAAAAATTAATTGGAATAATAGTTTATTTTTTATACTTAGCCATAAGTTATATATTGAAAGTATATTTTAAATGTTGATATGGGGAGAACAATGAAAAAAAATATTTTACTGTTTTTAATATTACCTATTGTTGTCTATTCTCAGGAATTTTGGGATGAACCATTAGGTCCGATAGGCGCTCATAATATTTCGATGGTTTCTAATGATGAAGGCGAACTAATAGCATCATTCTTGAAATGTGGGATTATGAAGTATGATTTTATTAATAAAAAATGGATATTATATACTGATGGTATTGATGAGTTAGCCCTTATTAATTTGACTTCACAATTGAGTAAAATAAATAATAAAATTATATTGATTGATCTCAATAAAGGTTATTATATTCTTAATGATGACAGATGGGAACGGGTAGGA
>CAYQTZ010000323.1:0-3849 GCA_964420565.1 uncultured Hyphomicrobiales bacterium | reverse complement strand
GGGATCGTTTTTATTGCAATTTTTCACAATATTTATACCCCATCACACAGTCTCGGAGGGTTCGGGTGGGGTTCTCTTCAAAAAAAAGCCGATTAACAACGAAGTTTTATTTTGTATGGGGCAAGGAGTTCTCAATATCATCCTCTTTAAAGCCATATCGCTCCATCCAATATTTCTTAGTGAATTTTACCTGCCCGGTCTGTGCTATTTTTATGTCTCTTTCTACCCGTTCAAGATTATCCGAATCATTTTGCTTTATCTTGAATACAGGAGATATATTTTCATTGAAATTCAGCTCCATGATGAATTTTATCACTTCATTCATCGCTCTTTCCACGAGACGTATATCTGCCTGAATAACTTCCTTTCTCACTTTAAAATGAGTTTGAGATGCAGCATACGATCCCATATCGAGTTCGGTAGTAAGAGTTTGCGATAGCAGTGCTTTCGATATCTCTGCATTGCAGTAGCGTATCAATTCTTTGTATAAGCTGACCGAGCTGCTCCTTGTTGCCTCGTGCAGCTTGATGTCAATATCTTCGGGAGCTACGATGATCGAGTCTTCTGTCATATTGGCAAGCTCCTGAGCAAGCTTTTCGATCTCTTCGGATGTTGCTCCTCTGTTATACTGCCCCATCAGCATAGGCATACCATACTTCTCGCTGAAATTGACCCAAAACTTCAATCCACCATTTTTGAATATCACGGGCCAATAACATTTCGATAATAGAGCTTCGCCATAAGGATTCAGATATGTCTGCTCATATTGAACGTTGAGTATCTTATAATTCGGCAGCTCTTCGCCCTGCAATTCCCCATTCCTTCTGAATCGTAATGTGTTTTGAGTGTCGAAATAGAACCATTCCTGTGGCTTAGCGATTATCTGTTTTGGAAATATATATTTTGTTGCATTATCATTGACCTCCCAAATTATCTCCAATGGCTGGAATCCGAAAAGTGTTGCTTCGAGAATATCTCTGATTATTTTATGGATATTCAAGCTGCAAAATATTGATTTTATTATATTCACAATAGCAGGATTTGAGCCATTCGGCAATATTGAATAACCCAGAGATAGAACTCCGCTTTTACGAGATTGGATGCAGCTCCATACGTGAGGATCGTTTTTTAGGTCGCGATAAGCTGCGATTTGCTTACCGGTTTTACGCAAAACTTTATCGGGATTTGGCAAAATGCCATAAATGTTTGTAAAGCTATCATAAAATCGCTGAGTTACCAATTCTTTAGTCAATTTTCTATTATTAAGCATATAAGCACCTTTCGTTATTTTAGAGAAGAAGCCAAAACATATCCTATTAAAGTGCCAGCAGCGATGAAAGCCGGAGTTTCCCACCATGGCGGTTCTATCTTTATCATTTTTGTTATCAGCATTTTTTGTAAAGCCAGAGTATCTGGCATTCTCCGAATGTTCATTGAGAATAAATTCTGCGGATATTCGTAACTAAGCTTAATGGTATCTCTCTTCAATATAGTATCAACTTTTGCAATAAAGGGATATGTTTTTATTATAGTATCTTTTTGTTTGATTATTTTAGTCTTTATTTTTTCTAATATGATTGGCTTCTTCTCGATTATTTTGAATACAGTGTCTATCTGAATTGTGCCTGAGAAGGGTTCCTTGATGATAGTTTCCTTTTCTGGCATCAAAAAAGAAGCTATCAGGAAGCCGAGTGCAAAAGCAAGCAGTATAATAAATATTGTTGTTAGATTATTCAAAATGGCTATCCTCCAGATGGTTGATAAATTGTTTTCTTAATTCATTAATACTTTCGTTGATATCTTCAAGTTTTCTTATCAGATTACTTTCTATATAGCTCAAACGCTCTTCGAGAATGCTCATGCGCTGCTCGTGGCAAAGCAATCGTTTTTCCTCGAGAAATTTCCCTTCGGTGATCTTCTCATTATTTTTTCTGATCTCTATTCTGATAGCCAGGAAGAAACTCAGTAAAGTTATAAAAAATGTGAAGATCGCAGCTATTATACTTAATTCGTTCATCTCTTAGCTTTCTGCTTCTTAGCTCTTAGCCATTAGCTTTATATGTCAATAAATTTGTTTTCAATTCTTAATTCCGCTTCGACTTCGCTCAGTGTCCCGTGCGGTTCATTGAGCGTAGTCGAAATGCACCAGCCACCAGCCACCGACCACCGCCTACCAACTACCAGCCACCGACCACCGACTACCAGCCACCGCCTACCAGCGACCAACCACCAGCCACCAGCCACCGACCACCGACTACTGACTAACCATCCCTGAACTTGAACTGCACTTGAAAGATGTGAGCGATCCATAAAGCTGTATTCTAACAACGCCATCAAAGGAATCTGAGCCAGTACCCGCTAATGGCATTGAAGCCCCTGTTTTACTTGCATAAGCGAAGAAAGATGAGCCAACGAAATTACCTACTAATTCTATTTCGTCTCCTGCGTTTACAGGGAAGCTGGGTCTTTCATCTATTTCGAGTACACCACCAATTTTATAAGATTTTGTAATCTTGTCAGCTTCATTACAGCCCGCAGATGCGTAGTTGTTATTATCATAATGATGAGCGATGAATCCCCATAGTGCCGCAGTGCTAATAAAACTTGCTTTATAATACCACTTGCCATAATAGAATGTTCCCCATAATTCAATTACTGTGTCCATAGTTTTCACCACCAGATCGCTGCCATCATACCCTAAGAACGGAACGCCATGTTTCACTTGAAGCACCCTCTCCATAACGCCATCATTCTCTATCTGGAATGGATTTGGTTCGCTATCTATCGGGTCTTTCCGTGTCATGCGTATAGCGTCTATGGTGTAGGAGACTTCTGTGCCGTCGGTGGATGTAATAGTAAACTCAAGATGTTTTGTATCATTCCATATTGGACCCGATATAAAATCACTTTTCTTTATTTGATAATGATTCCATCCATCAACAATTGTTAAAGTTGCACTTGGATACCATACATCTCCAGTAGCGTCCCTGAATATAATATTTGAATCGCCTATTTTTGATGCGTCTGCACAATAAATACTAAACTCAATATAATCATCTTCAGTGCTTTCACTACCGTCTTCAAACTCGCTTAAGTCCTTTGATATTTCAAGATGAATAGCCTTATATGTAATAGATGTTGTAGTAATGCTTATCCCTTGCGATCCTACTTTATTATTTGTTGTATCATCTGCGTGTGTTGCAACGTACGTCCCTATATGATTTCCATCTGCCCAACTTTCATCAGCTTCGCAAGTCGCTATCAGCTTCGTATTATGATTATACATATACTGTAAGTCATTCTGGGTTAGCGACATACCTTTAAGCCGCTTGAGTATCAGATCAATATCACTTTGAGAGTATTTATCTAAATCAGTAATATCATCTTCAATATGGTGATGAGTAATAAGGGAATATCCAGACAAATCCTGATCGCCGGTATTCTCACCAGATAAATTGCTAAGTTTTGTTTTCTCAGCATCAGTTACGTAATTATCATCCTCTCCCAAGACTGGTGCATACACTCCCTCATGATCGTGATCGCCTGCAGCTACATCGCCAGAGCCAGTTCCTACATCTTTCGTTGCGGATGTTCCAAGCCCAAGATTGGTTCTGGCTAAAGCAGCATTATCAATATCTTCTAAATTACTTGTTTTCTTTAATTGTTCATCATTAGTAACATTGCTGAGCCCTATCTGCTCTTTTGTTGTAATAACAGGCAATAGATATGTTGGTGGCATTATTACTCCTTTCCTTATTGATTTGAATATGATAGATTTACGTTCAATATTCCATCTGTGATACTGTTCTTTGAATACTTTAATTTTATGTATTTAAAATGAATATGGGA
>CAYQTZ010000322.1:0-3850 GCA_964420565.1 uncultured Hyphomicrobiales bacterium | reverse complement strand
TTGATAACGTTAGCATAAGTATATGCCTGCCTAGCGTAAGCCATTGCTTTCAAAGGACTGGATTTTGAATACTGCTCCGAAAGATTATTCAAAAAATTTGCCTTTTCCTCATTTTTAAAACCGGGCAAAGGATTATCAAGACTGTCATTAGAATTCTGTGCCAATAGTAGCTGAGCATAGACTATTAGTATAAAAATTACGATATATTTTATTTTTTCAATCATTTTTACTAATATTAAATAATTAAGATTACATATTATTGTAATTAATTACAATCATTTTGTTATTTTTACAGATGAATTAAAATACTATTTATTTTGCAAATATATTTATAATTAATAGAAATTTATAGAAATTATGATTAATATTATTATTGCCGACGATCATTCGATAATTCGCAAAGGATTATCTTTATTATGTATGGATTCTACAGATCTGAAAGTTGCCGATGAAGCAAAAACCGGAGACGAGCTGATAGAGAAGCTCAGGAAGAATAATTACGATATTATTATATTGGATATTTCCATGCCTGGCAAAGACGTTTTCGATACTTTGAACGAAGTGAAAACACTAAAACCAGACACACCCGTTCTAATTTTTACTACCAACCCCGAGAAAGAGTTTGCTGTCCGGTTGATACGAGCTGGCGCCTCAGGATACATCAATAAAGAAAGCAAACCAGAAGTTCTATTAGATGCCATTCGCCGAATATCCAAAGGTGGAATGTATATCTCTCCAAAACTTGCCGAACTCTTGGCTTTCAATATTACAGAGCAAAGCAGTAAACCGCTGCACGAAAACCTGACCAATCGTGAATTCCAGATAATGTGCATGATAGCCACTGGTAAAACTCTTACTGAAATCGCAAAAAAACTTTACCTGAGCAAAAGTACAGTCGGCAACCACAGAGCAAACATATTAAAAAAACTCAATATTAAAACTACTTCCGATATATGCCTATATGCCATCAGAAATAGATTAGTGGAATAGATACTTACTTTGAATATTAAACGTAAAGTAATTAATTTGTTCTATTGATAGTGAAAATCTAATCAGATAAAGCGTTTAGCCCTGTTGCCAGAGTGCTCCCACTTTCCCATCTATCCTTTGGATAATTTCCTCATTCTGAATTTATCATTTAAGATAGATAGGAATCAGTAATTGACAAAATCAATATTAATCACTAATATCTGAGAACACCCCAAAAACACTCCAACAGAACGTTATTTATGGAGGGAAAGTAGCAAAATGGATCAAATTTTTCTGGACAAGTATGAAGAATATGATTATTAATGGGTAAATATCTTAGGATTAAATAGAATATCTTATTATTTTAGTAAACTTTTATTTAAGAAAATGGTGAATATAATCGTACATTAGATAAGAATCGCTAAGATAAAACGAAAGATCATATATGAAAATACTGAGAAAAATTCCACTTCATACGCAAATATTAATAGCATTGGCTTTGGGGGCGGTTTTTGGTTCTTTTTTTGCCGTTGATCCTTATATGATAAAACTACATCACGGCGAAAAGGATGAAGAGAAAACCGAGACAATTAATAATTGGGATAAATTTATCTTTATATTTCCTGATAAAGAAAAAGCCCCCCGCGGCAAAACTGAATTTGAATACTCAGAATTTGACCAGATACAGATTATAAAGTTCTTCAAGGATTTAAAAGCCGAGCATCGCAAGCAATTAATAATAAAGGTGATTATTGGTGATGACACTTATCAGTATTCTAAGATTCATTCAATAAAAAAAGAAAAAACAGTGGCTACAGAAATAAAGCCACTTGGCACTTTATTCATTCGTTTACTTAGCTTCCTTGCAATCCCGCTCGTAATTGCTTCTTTAATAGTCGGCGCTGCAAGCTTAGATGACGTAAAAAAAATTGGTAGAATAGGCGGAAGAACATTAATTATTTATATTGCAACAACAGCCATAGCTATTACTATTGGACTATCCACTGCAAATATCATACAGCCTGGCAAGCAGATAGATTCCCAAACCAAACAGCGATTAATAGGCGAATACCAGGATGATACTGCAGATAAACTCATAGAAGAATTAGAAATAGATATCCCCGACTTCATCGTTTCTATAGTACCCAAAAACCCCATGAATGCTATAGCTGAAGGCAGAATGCTCCAGATTGTGTTTTTTGCTGTTATCTTTGGCATAACACTTACTTTCGTAAGAAAGAAGGATTATGTATTGAATTTCTTCGATGGAGTAAGCGAAACCATGATAAAAATGGTTGATTTTATAATGAAAATAGCACCTCTGGGCGTATTTGCTCTGATATCAGCTACAATTGCTGAGTTTGGATACGAAATAATTCTGACATTAATATGGTATATCTTTGCAGTATTACTTGGGCTTTTTCTGCATACTATATTCACTTACACAATATTGATCAAAGGATTTGGAAAAATGAATCCCATCTTTTTCTTTAAAGGTATCAGAAATGCCATGGCTATAGGTTTCAGTACCAGTTCCAGTGCCGCCACATTACCCGTTACTTTCGACTGCGTTGAGCGAAATCTTGGAGTAAGCAAAACTGTTTCTGGGTTTGTGCTGCCGCTTGGAGCAACGATAAATATGGATGGAACTGCTCTTTATCAGGGCGTTGCAGCTGTTTTCATTGCTCAGGTTTATGGCTTTGATCTTACTATTGCCGAGCAGCTTACAGTGGTACTGACTGCTGTGCTGGCTTCTATCGGAACGGCACCCGTACCAGGTGTCGGAATAATAATGTTAGTCATGATACTACAAGCAATACATGTTCCGCCAGAAGGAATAGCTCTCATAATAGGTGTTGATCGGCTTTTGGATATGTGCCGAACAATAACAAACGTAAGCGGAGACTCTGCTGTTGCAGTCGCCATAGCAGGGATGGAAAATAAAAAATAGATTTATTCTATAAGTTTAATTCTTTCGGTTTTAATATCTTTCAATGTGAAATTTGAAGTAATGAAGTGAAGAATAGGCATTTCAGCATTATTCTTTAAATGTAGCTTCAGTTTTTGTTCGATAGTAACGAAATAATGCACTGGAATATTCAAATCGTCAGAAATATGAAAAACGCCAAAAGAGTTGATAACACTCGATACTTTGATCTGGTTTCCGTTATTAACAGTTTCAATTGTACCCTGCCCCGTTTTCACATATTCAAAAACATTACAATTGTAACCAAGAGTATCATTTGGCTTGCGAGCCCTAAACAACGAAGAGGATCTAAGCAAAGATGGTGGATTAGAGTTTTCAACCAATTCATCAATAGTTTCAACAAGCCATGACTCACCAACAGACTTACATGATTCATTAAAAGGAAAAAGCAAATATGGCTGGAAGCCACTACCAGGCGATTGCAGTATAGTTCCATTATCAATTGGAAGCACAGACACTCTATTACCAAAAGAATCAATACTGATGTGAGCCGTTTTGCCAATCCATGGGTGATCATCCCTTTTGGCAGTTTCTTTTTCTTTTCTCAAATCAGCTTCCAAACTGTGGAACTCAATTAAAGTCTGGGATAAATGAAAAACACCATTATCAGAAACAGAGTCACATACAATCTGAATTTGTTCATAGCGCTCTTTGATTAAAGGAGGTTCATAATCCACACTGATACTATCAATAGATTTAACATCATAGATAAGAGTGTCACCGGGAGCAAAAGAATACATATAGCATACTGTATCTTTAATAAGAGAATTATCAGCAGTTTTCGAACTATTTGCGTAGGCAACTGGCAATAAAATAAAAGATATAAAGAGAAATATAAGAAATTCTGAAAATTTGATCATGAGTATAACACATAAAGAATTATTCTACAAATCT
>CAYQTZ010000321.1:0-3859 GCA_964420565.1 uncultured Hyphomicrobiales bacterium | reverse complement strand
TTACTATTCTACAATATACACATCCTTTTGTTAATATCCATGTGGGGCATTATAAGAAATCATCATTTGTTGTCCAATCATTTTTACTAATTTATTTTCGTTGTGGAGTCCAGAGTTGTGTTATTAGAACTAAATAAGTCTAAATTATTTTTAAGATCATAAAATAATATGTTTATGATGCGTCTAGTAAAGTAAGTTGATTAAGTTCAATAAATAGAATGTAGGATTATAAATAATACCTGAAAGGATGTTTACATTGGAAAACAGAGAAGAACTAAAGATGAACATGAAGAACAAGATTGATGTATTAGATGCTAAAATCGCTGTTCTCGAAGCAAGGTATGAAAAAGAAAAATCTGAAAAGAAAGCAGAGCTTAAAGACCAAATCAGCGAAATCAAATCAAAAAGAGACGATCTTCAAAAGAAGATTAATAATGCCTTGGAATCTACAGATGATGCTTGGGATGAATTGACAAAGGGCTTCAAGAAATCATTCGACCAAATCAGCGATTCATTGAAAAGAGCTATAGCTAAGTTCTGATCTATCTTTAAAAAATAATCATTAGTTAAATTAATACGAATAAAATAAATATTTGATTACTATAAGTGCTTACATTTATAGTAATCATATATTATATATTTTAGCATTTTATCTGTGAAATCATATAAAATGTTATTAGTATTTATTATTCATAATTAACAAGGAGTAGTTATGTTAGTAAAAAACATAATGTCAAAAGAAGTTAGAGAAATCAAGCCGGATGATACTATTCATACGGCTGCAAAAAGAATGAGAGATTATGATATAGGAGCATTTCCCGTTACTAAAGGTAATGAAATACTTGGCATAATCACAGACAGAGATATTGTAATTGATGCAATAGCAGATAACAAAGATCCCAAAAGTACAAAGATCGAAGATATTATCCATAAAGATAAAGTATTTGATTGTAACGAAAATGATGAAGTAGAGAAAGCTGCCAATATAATGAAGGATGCCCAGATAAGAAGATTGGTCGTAAAAAATGATGATAATAAAATTTCTGGGATGCTTTCTTTTGGTGATATTGCAGCGAACACAGATATTAAATTAATGGGTAGCACTATAAAACAAATTTCTAAACCAGAACATTAAAAAAGGAGTAAATAAAATGGATAAGCATGAAAATAAAGTCTATAAAGTAATTGAGATAATTGGTTCAAGCAATGTTTCATGGGAAGATGCCGCTAAGTCTGCTATTGCTAAGGCAAGTGAATCCCTTGAAGATCTGAGGATAGCAGAAGTGTCCAGAATGGATTTGAATATTGATAAAGGAAAGATCATTGAATATAGAGTCAAACTCAAAGTTTCATTTAAATATTCAGATTAATTATCAAATTATCGGCGGCAATATTAGATGATTGTCGCCGATGATATAAGATAAGGAAAATGTTATGACAAAAGAGCAAAAATTCGTTAGAAAATTCAAAAAGCTTTCAAATAAAGACGTTGATTCTGTAGGTGGTAAAAATGCTTCTCTTGGGGAGATGATATCAAAACTAACTAAAGAAAAAATCCATATACCCAGTGGATTTGCTACTACATCAAAGGCATATTGGCATTTTCTACAAAAAAATGATCTTCAAGATAAAATAAAAGAAATATTAAGCTCCCACGAAAATGATAAAATTAAATTAGAGAAAGCCGGAAAAAAAATCCGGCGTTTAATATTGAGTTCTTCTTTCCCCGATGATATTCAAGAAGAAATCATTCTTGCATACAAAGATATATGTGAAGAATATGATGACGATGAAACAGATGTTGCCGTTAGAAGCAGCGGTACTGCTGAAGATCTTCCAGAAGCTAGCTTTGCCGGCCAGCAGGAGACATATCTGAATGTTTCAGGGAAAGATGAATTAATCGAAGCATGCAAAAAATGCTATGCATCACTTTTTACCAATCGTGCTATTAGTTATAGAAACGAAAAAGGTTTCGATCATTTGAAAGTAGCATTGTCTGTTGGAGTACAAAAGATGGTTCGCTCTGACAAAGCCGGCTCAGGAGTAATGTTCACACTCGACACTGATAGCGGATTCAAGGATGTGGTTCTGATCAATGCTTGTTGGGGCATAGGAGAAAATGTAGTTCAGGGCAACGTTACGCCTGATGAATACATGATTTACAAGCCACTTTTAAATAATAATGGATACAAGCCAATTGTAGAAAAAAAAGTCGGTAAAAAAGAAAAGAAAATGATTTACGCTAAAGATAGCAAAGAACCTGTAAAGAATATAGAAACTTCCATAAAGGAACAAAGAAGCTTCGTTTTGAATGATGATGAAATCCTGCTGTTAAGCAGATGGGCAGTTATTATAGAAGACCATTACGATCAGCCTATGGATATAGAATGGGCAAAAGATGGCGAATTAGATGAAATGTTTATAGTTCAGGCAAGACCCGAAACTGTGCAATCACAAAAAGAAAAAAGCCGCATAAAAAGCTATACATTAAATGAAAAAGGGGAAATGATCTGCCATGGAGCAGCCATTGGCGAAGCAATATCTGCGGGCAAAGCATGTATACTCGAAGATTCTGATATGATAGACAAATTTGAAGAGAATTCCATCCTTATAACCGGAAGAACAGATCCAGACTGGGTACCAATAATGAAAAAAGCTGCCGGCATCATAACCGAATATGGTGGCAGAACATCTCATGCAGCAATAGTAAGCAGAGAACTCGGCATACCCGCTATTGTCGGGACGCAGGATGCTACAGAAAAAATCGAAAATGAACAGGAAATAACCATATCCTGTGCTGAAGGATCAGAAGGAAAAGTGTATAAAGGGGAAATGGATTTTGAGACAGAGGAAATAGAACTTGGTGATCTGCCGGAGATAAAAACAGATATTATGATAAACATCGCTACCCCTGCATCAGCTTATCATTGGTGGAAACTGCCGGTGAAAGGAATTGGTCTTGCCAGAATGGAATTCATAATCAACAATGCAATAAAAATCCACCCAATGGCTTTAATTGAATATGAAGATATTGATGATAAAAAGTTAAAAAAAGAAATAAATGATATTACATATAATTATGAAGACAAGCAGCAATATTTTATAGATAATCTTGCATTGGGAATAGGTAGAATAGCCTCATCACAATACCCCGAAGATGTTATTGTACGAATGAGCGATTTCAAATCAAATGAATATAAAGATTTGATCGCCGGAGAATTATACGAGGAAGACGAAAGCAATCCAATGCTTGGTTTTAGAGGCGCCAGCCGTTATTATAGTGATGAATATAAAGAAGCTTTTCTGCTGGAATGTAAAGCAATAAAAAAAGTGCGGGAGGAAAAAGGTTTTTCTAATGTTAAGATCATGATACCTTTTTGCAGAACTATCCAGGAAGCAGAGAAAGTACTTGATATTCTTAAGGATGCCGGTTTGGAAAGAGGGAAAAAAGATCTTGAAATATATGTTATGGCTGAAATACCATCCAATATATTCCAGGCGGAAAAATTTGCCGATAGATTCGATGGCTTTTCAATTGGCAGTAATGATCTTACTCAGTTAGTTCTCGGAGTGGACAGAGATTCAGAAAAATTGAAGGATTTATTTGACGAAAGAGACCCCGCAGTAAAAGAAGCAATCTCAAAATTGATAGAAATCTCGCATGAACACAATACAAAAGTAGGTATATGCGGACAGGCACCCAGCGATTATCCCGAATTCACAGAATTTTTGGTGAAAGCAGGTATTGACTCAATATCTTTGGACCCACATAGTGTAATAAAAATGATTAAAAAAATCTCAGAAATTGAATAGAATGACTATTTATGCAAGAAAGCAATAATAATAATGCAAATATTGG
>CAYQTZ010000320.1:0-3860 GCA_964420565.1 uncultured Hyphomicrobiales bacterium | reverse complement strand
AGTGGTACTTTTTCTGAGTTTTTCGCAGGGAATTCAAGACGGACTTTACTTGGTCCCTGTCCTCCGGTAGTAAACTTAAATGTTTCAGACCATTCACTGGTGCCGTCAGCGTTAGAAGCATTTACTCTCCAGTAGTATTCCTGATGATCAAGAAGATTCTTAGCTATTATGGAATTTGTCTGCACGCCAATCTGCCCGAAAACAATATTTTCAAAATTGTCATCTGTAGCAAGATTGATCTCATAGGTTTGTGCATCTTTGATTTTTTGCCACGAAAAAACTATGGAGAGTGGTAAGTTAGTAGAGTTATTCTCCGGATACATAAGAACCGGAGATGGAATAATAGTTCTGAAAGAATATACTGGCGACCATGCACTGTTGCATCCTTCCTGACCGTTAGCTCTTACCTTCCAATAGTATGTTTCGTAGAATCCAGGCATTTCAAAGTAAAATTCTTCTGACTGTATATCTTCGACTTCTTCTATCGTCTGAAATTCATCATCAAAAGTTCTATCTGTAGAAATAATTATCTGGTATGTTACATTTTCATGTACTTCTTCCCATTTGAAATCTACTTGTCTTTCCTGTCCGCCGGCTTCATTTGGCGGGTAAGTTAGTACAGGAGTTTCATAAGTGGTGGTAAACCAACGGTATTCAGACCATTCTCCCTTATTGTAATCATCATCTCCTCTTATCCTCCAGAAGTGTGTTGTAATGCCTTCGATAAGTTCTGGTTCGTAAAATGTGTTAGAAACTGGCTGCTCGTTGATTATCAAATCGTTAAAGTCAGCGTCATAAGCTACCTGAACTCTGTAAGAATTAGCTCCGTTTACTGCTTCCCACATTAATTTTGGATTCAGTGACACACAGCTTCTTTCTTCCCTTGGTTCAGTAAGTTCGGGTTCGTGGTATCTGGTTCTAAAATGAAATACATCAGACCATTCGGTGGTGCAATCATCATAAACTGCCTGAACTTTCCAATAGAAATTAGTGTTATATTGATCTGGAGTTAAGTCCATATCGAAATATTTGGTAGAAATATTTTCTTCATCAATGATCTCTTCGGTAAACTCTAAATTAAGAGATACTTTCAGATTATAATAAAGCGGCTCGCCGTTAATATCCCATGATAATTTCTGATTGAGAGCCACTCCGTTTTCATTATTATCAGGGATTTCGAGCACTGGTATTTCCTGAGCAGTCTTAAATTCATACGCTTCGGACCAGTTAGTTTCGCAATCATCAATAAATGTTTTCAATCTCCAGTAATATGTAGTATAGTAATCGGGCAGATTGAACTGGTAAGTATTTTGAGTTAAATCTATCTCGTCAATTAAAAGATCATCTTCATCAAAACTGCTATTGGTGGAAAGCTGAAGAGAATAAATATCAGATTCATTATTTTCTGTCCACTCCAGAGTTAATAACATTTCTATGCACTCTTGTTCATTCTCTGGATAAACAGGTGCTGGCGGAGCATCTTTAATAGTAAATTCACGGACTACCGACCAATCAGTTTCGCAATCGGCATAAGCTTTTACACGCCAGTAATACTTGACACCATTCTCGAAAATAACGTCTGTCCATGTTAATTGCTCCAGATCGTTTTTATTAATTACTAAATCATCCTCACCGAAAGTAGATGCAGTAGCTACTTGTAAATGGTATTGTACTGTGTTATCTACTTCTTCCCATACAAACTGAACTGCCTTGTTCATGCAATCAGCACCATTCTCAGGCAAATCTGGTACTGGTGGAGCCATCCTTGTAGTGAAACGGAATGCTTCTGTTGTACGTGAGGTATTATTCGTATAATTTGTTATCACTCTCCAGTAATATGTCTGGTTATATCCCAGTACATTCGAGGAATAAGTGGAATTAGTCAAATTTGAAGCCTCATCTAATAAAATAGTGAAATTGGAGGATTCAGAGATTTGAATGGTATAGTAAGATAGATCCTGAACATCTGTCCAATCAAATATAACCTTTAGAGATACGCATTCTGCATTGTCATCCGGCTGTGTTAAAGTAGGTAGATCCTGAGCTTTAGAACTGAACAAAGGCAGGATCAAAATCATTGTTAACAAAAGTAAAGTTTTCTTCAAACTCATTTTAGTAACTCCTCAAAATATTTATTAATCTGTAAATTCTTTCATTTATTATTCATATTAACGTATATAACGCTTTCTAAGTATTATATACCCGAAAAAAAAATTATGGTTACAAAATTCGGCAATTTTTCTGATATTATCAACTCCTAAACTCCACTAAAAAAGGGGGATTTTTATCTTACTTCCACTCGCCCCAATCCCCAAAATGAAAGGGCGTTTGTGATAATATATAAAAGCTGATCCCTCCACTGCCTCTATAGACTGTGTGATAGCTGCCTATGAAATAAAGCTTTGTTTGAAAAAGTGAATTTGATCCCCCTTGTGTTCCCCCTTAAAATTAAGGGGGATTTTCCGTGCTTACTCCCTCACTTATCGTCAGATCCCGACCTGTCGGAACTTGTAAAGTAGGGAGTAAGCCATTGATATGTAATAAAATGCGGGGGTATTCCCCTTTTTTTAAATGGGGACATAGGGGGATTTTCTTTGGTTTTGCAATGGTCTTCCCTTCATGTTCCCCTTAAAATTAAGGGGGATTTTCCGTGCTTACTCCCTTCCTTATTTTGAAGGGAGGGATGGGAGAAATCATCTTAATAACTTGAATTTAACATGATTTCTACCCCATCACGCAGTCTCTCTAACTTATAAAAGGGATCATCTTTTTCTGTATTTTTAATTTTTTGATTATTTTATCTTCCCATTTGTAGCTGATAAAAAACAAAAGCAGGAAAAGTGGTGTCATCACTAAAGAGTCTTCAGCCCAGAATAAGCCAATCTGATAATCAAAAGTAGATGAAATCGGAAAGAACCAGAGATATGCGGTATCGGATATTCCAATTTGAAACATATCCATGAAGCAATGAAATGCCGCTCCGAGCAAGATATATTTGAATGCAATCAATCTTAATGATCGTTCGAATAATAAACTAATCAAAGCAATAAACAGCACAAGAACTATTGGGGTGTGGAAAGCATGAAAGAACCATTTGTAATCCGGGAACATTATCATAAATGGACGAGATAAAATATCGGGCAATATCGTACCTATAATAAACAGAAGCAATATATGGCTCGACCATTTTCTATTGCGAAGCAAATATCCAATAGTTGTATGGGTTACTAAATCAGGCATTATTTTTTAACTAACCTCCTCTTGGTTTTATCAAATCTAAAGAATAGCGGGAACAATACTGCCAGAACCAGTACAGGTATAATTGAAATTGTTATTTTCCATATCCTGCCATCATGGAAATGAATAAAGTCAACTTCGACGCTGTCGGCACTTGTATGCTTACCTTTTAAGCTAATCAAATCTCCTGTTTCGAGTTGCCTGCCATTAGGTAAGCTTGCTATATAATCAAAACCGATGACGGTATCGCTTGTGTTAGTTGCATAGAAAGACTTGTCGTAAATATTTTCTACGGTAACATATCCGACCTTCCAGTAATCTTTTGACTTCTTCATTTGCTCATATTCATCACCGTGTATAGCATGATCATAATATGCCAAACCAAAGATAGTTGCAAGGATCAATATTATTTGTACAAAAAGTTTCATTATTTTTTTTTTTTGTGCAATATAACGAAAAACGCAAGATAAAATTTTTAATTTTCCAACTTATGATACCAGAGACAGAAGAAGGAATTGAATACAGCGAGCTGCATAGCATATCTGATATTAATAGGAACCATATCGTTAACGAGCCAGTGTGATAGCCCCTGATAACTCAAGAATTGATCCCCCTTGTGTTCC
>CAYQTZ010000319.1:0-3868 GCA_964420565.1 uncultured Hyphomicrobiales bacterium | reverse complement strand
TCAGGTTTACTAAAACAGGCGATACTTTATGCGATATGAAAAGCGAGATACTTTACGAAATGATACGATTTGCCAAGCCGGTAATTAACCAGGCAATAGAAGCAAAGACTCTGGCTGAGCGAGATAAATTGCTATTAGCATTAGATAAAATGGCAGACGAAGACCCGACTTTCAAGCATTCTATAGATGAAGATAGCGGGCAGATAATTATCAGCGGAGTTGGCGAGCTTCACTTAGAGATAATAGTTGACAGACTAAAGCGAGAGTTCAAAATCGCAGCAAAAGTTGGCAAACCGCAGGTTGCTTATAGAGAAACGGTAACCAAATCAGTAAGGCAGGAAGGAACTTTTGACAAATTGGCAGGAGGCAAGAATCAATACGGCCATGTTTGGGTGAAAATCGAACCCGGCAACAGGGAAGAAGGTCTCGTAGCAGAGATTGACTGCAAAGAAAGCAAAGTCCCGATAGAGTATCATGATGCCATGAAAAAAGGTGCCATAGATGCTATGCAAGTTGGTCCTCAGGGATATCCGCTGACAGATGTAAAAGTCAGAATAGTGGATGGCAGCTTTGACGATGAACTTTCTACGGAAATGGCTTTTAGGATTGCAGTAACTATTGCGGTAAGAGATGCCGTAAGGAAAGCTGATCCGATACTTTTAGAACCTGTATTTAACGTAGAGGTGATCTCTACAGAAGAATATGTCGGGGATATAATAGCTGATCTGAATGCGAGAAAAGGAAAGATCGAGGGGATGCAGCAACGAGCATCAATGCAGGTGGTAACTGCTACAGTACCACTGTCAAATATGTTCGGATATGTAACTCAGCTAAGGTCTTTGAGTCAGGGACGTGCAATTTACACGATGACATTTTCGCATTACGAACCGGCTGATAAAAGAGAGATTCATTAATAATATCTCAAATTAGAAATAAATAGATTTAATATAGATAAAAATATGTTTTTTGTTATAAAATTAATATAGGAGCATTTCAAAATGGCTAAGGAAAAATTTGATCGCTCGAAACCACACGTAAATATTGGTACAATTGGTCACGTTGACCATGGCAAAACTACTTTGACAGCTGCCATTACTATGGCAATGGCAAAAAAAGGAACATCGAAGAACGTTCGTACATTCGATTCAATTGACAACGCGCCTGAAGAAAAAGCTCGTGGAATCACGATTGCTACAGCTCACGTAGAGTATGAGACCGAAAAACGTCACTATGCTCACGTTGACTGCCCGGGCCACGCAGATTATATTAAGAACATGATAACTGGTGCTGCCCAGATGGATGGAGCAATCCTGGTATGCGCAGCCACAGACGGTCCAATGCCTCAAACACGCGAACACATCTTGCTCGCACGCCAGGTAAACGTACCTAATCTCGTAGTATATATGAACAAAGTTGACATCGCCGACGAAGAGCTTTTAGAACTCGTCGAGATGGAGCTTCGCGAATTATTGGATTCTTATGAATTCCCAGGAGATGATATTCCAATCATAATGGGTTCAGCATTACAGGCATTAGAAGCCGGCGCAGACGAAAGCGTTACTCCTGATGACCCAAGATTGAAATCCATTTATGATTTAATGGATGCCGTAGATTCATTTATTCCAACTCCAGAACGCGATACAGACAAACCATTTTTGATGCCGGTAGAAGACGTTTTCTCGATCACAGGTCGCGGAACAGTCGGAACAGGCAGGATAGAACGTGGTATCGTTAGAATAAACGAAGAAGTAGAAATCGTAGGTTTTGGACTGCAGAAGAAAACAGTCTGCACAGGCGTAGAAATGTTCCGCAAAATACTTGACCAGGGGCAAGCTGGCGATAACGTTGGATTGCTGCTTCGCGGAGTTGACAAAAAAGAATTAGAACGCGGCATGGTTATAGCCAAACCCGGCAGTATAACACCGCACCATAAATTCAATGCACAGGTGCTTTTCCTTACAAAGGAAGAGGGAGGCCGCCACACACCATTTTTCAGTGGATATCGCCCACAGTTTTACTTCCGTACAACGGACGTAACGGGTAATATGAATTTGCCATCTGGCGTAGAAATGGTTATGCCCGGCGATAATCTTGACGATCTGTTCATCGAACTTATTACCCCCATCGCTATGGAAGAAGGTCTGCGTTTCGCTATTCGCGAAGGTGGCAGAACAGTAGGCGCTGGAGTGGTAACAAAAATTATAGAATAATCTTAATATTACGCAAGCTATGCCAATAGTGGCATGGCTTGTTTTTTAAAAAATAGAAATTCTTACTGGGAGTAGGACGTGAGTACACAGAGAATTAGAATAAAGCTGAAATCATACGACCATAACCTGATAGATAAGTCGGCTGAAAGGATCGTCAGGACGGTCAAACAAACTGGAGCAGTAGTCTCCGGTCCAATACCATTGCCGACAAACAGAACGGTTTACACAGTATTGCGTTCGCCCCATGTGGATAAAAAATCCAGAGAACAGTTTGAAGCGCGTGTCCACAAACGTCTGGTGGATATATTCAGCTCTACACAGAAAACCATCGATGCTTTGATGAGACTGGAAATTCCTGCTGGTGTGGATGTTGAAGTAAAAACATAATAATTGGAGTATTAAAAATGACCGCAGCTTTATTAGGAAAAAAGTTAGGAATGACAAGCATATATGCTGACGACGGTGTTCATATACCTTGTACGGTAATCGAAGCCGGTCCTTGCACCATAGTGCAGATCAAAACTGAACAAAATGATGGATATAATGCCATACAGATAGGTTTCGGCGAAAGATCTGAGAAAAAGGTGAACAAGCCGGAACTGGGGCATTTCAAAAAGGCTGGTGTAGATCCGGCCCGAAAATTGAAAGAATTTAGAGACATAAACGGCGAGTATAAAGTCGGAGATGTAGTTAAGGTCGAACAGTTCCAAAAAGGAGACAAAGTCAGAATAACAGGTAAGTCAAAAGGCAAAGGTTTCCAGGGTGTAGTCAAAAGGCATCATTTTAGTGGTGTCGGCATGACAACCCACGGGCAATCCGATAGGCAGAGGCATCCAGGCTCAATAGGCCAGTCCTCATATCCTTCGAGAGTATTCAAAGGAGTTCGTATGGGCGGCAGAATGGGCGGCAATAAAGTCTCCGTCAGGAATTTGGAAGTCGTAGAGGTTATGCCCGACCAAAACATATTACTGATCAAGGGCAGTGTCCCCGGAGCAATTAATTCATTTTTAGAAATAGTTAAGCAATAGGCAAAAAATGTTAGCTGATGTATATACAAAAGATGGCGTACAAGCCGGGCAGATCGAGCTTTTAGACAATATATTTGGAATAAAGCCGAATGAAAATGCCATGCACAGGGCGGTGGTTTCTTACCTTGCTCATAAAAGACAGGGTAACGCCAATACAAAAGTCCGCAGTGAAGTAAGTGGCGGCGGCAGAAAACCCTGGCGGCAAAAAGGACGCGGTACTGCTCGTGCCGGTTCTATCAGATCACCTATTTGGGTAGGCGGCGGTACCATATTTGGTCCCAGAACACACAGATATAAATTGAAACTGTCTAAGAAATTAAGACAACTTGCAAAAAGATCAGCATTGTCGGCTCGTATGTCTGAAAATAATATCAAGATCGTAGAGGATTTTACCTTAGAAGAGATCAAAACAAAAGATCTGGCGTTAATCCTCAAGAATTTAGATCTTGAATATGAGAAAACCTTGATTTTGACTCAGGATAAAGATGATATACTCTATATGTCATCACGCAATATTCCATTTGTCAATATTTATTCCGCAGATTTGATCTCGGCTTATGATATACTGGCACACAATAAGATCCTGATATTCAAAGGGGCAATAGAAAAAGTTCATAATGCATTAAATAA
>CAYQTZ010000318.1:0-3869 GCA_964420565.1 uncultured Hyphomicrobiales bacterium | reverse complement strand
TACCCAATCTTCATAACTCTTTATTTTACGTAGTAGGATCAGGAGTTGTGAATATTAGAGATCATAAAATTTTATGCATTAAATTTAAATAAAATTTATTTAAGCACGAAAAAAATTTGAGCGACTAATTAATACTTATCCGCTATCATTAGTATATGTAATTAATGGATGTCGCGTGAAAAGACTTATAAACTAAGAGATATTCCAGCGTTAATACTAATATAATGAAAACTTATATCAGGATTTAAATACTCATCAATTTCTTCATAACCGGTTTTGAATATTTCAGAAGAAATAATAGTATATTTTGCGCAACCATTCAAATAAATACTATCACCTAATGAAATAATGAATCCAGCCATAGGAGCAAAACCAAATTGGTTCTCTGATTCTGTTCTGTCAGAATAACTAAACCCCATAGGACCATTGTACTCAAATTTAAATGAAAGCATATGTAAACCTAATTCAGCCCCAATGTAAGGCATAAAACCTTTGTCGGCAATAAAGAATTTAGCTCCTGCTTTAAAGTTGATCTCCCTAAGTGAATACTCATATAGACTTGAAAATTCATCATCTATTAAGTCTTCGATAGCAGTAGTAGTCCATGATGTGAAGCCGGTAGTGGCATATATAGATAAGTTCTCTAAAATGAAATAATCGAAAGAACCAGTTATGCCCAACCCTCGATCAGCATAATCTGCGAGATCGGAACTGGGATGATTGTAACCAAGCTGTACTGTAAATAAAGTCTGTGGCAGTTCTGCCTTTAGATTTGATCCAGCAAAGAGCATAAGAATAATCATAAAGAAAAGTTTAAATAGAGTTTTCATGGGGAACCTTCCTGATTAAATGAAAAAGCAAAAATTAAAAATAAATGTAATCTATGAATCAAATTCAATTTTGACAATATATGAAAATTTCTGAATTATTTATGATAATCATTTATTAGTGTTCAAAAAAAAAGGACAAAGGACACAAAAATTTTCGAAATTATATTATTTTTTAGTTATTCTTTTAGAGGATTTGTAAGTTTTTATTTATCTTGCAAAATTATTAAAATTGGAATTATTTATGATGCAAAGATTACTCGTACTCGATGATGAACCGGACATACTAAGATTGATGGAGCGAATAGTTAAAAGCAGCACTCCATACCAAATCCAGACAACCAATAATTCATTGGAGTTTATAAACATTATAGAGAACAATGAATTTGACTTGATAATTACAGATCTGAGAATGCCCGGTATGACTGGATTTGATGTACTTGATTATATCCAGAATAAAGAAAGAAATGAACTTGTTATAGTATGTACAGCTTTTGGCAATCAGGAAACAGCTATGGATCTGCTAACGAAAGGTGCCTTTGAATATCTCTCAAAACCCTTTCGCAAAGAGCATATCACTATTTCTATCGAAAGAGCAATGAAATATCAAAGATTAAAACGCGACAGCAACAAATATCATTCTCTATTCTCTAAGCAACCTTATGAGAAAGCTAAAAAAGAATTTATGATAGAGTATATTAATTATTTAAATAATAAATATAACAATGACATAGATACAATGGCAGATAAATCCGGAATTGAGAACGAAAAAATTGAAAAATACTTATATATTATTAACAACAAAATGGAGGATTAATAATGGAAACTAAAACTGCCGGCGAATTGATGATACCATTGGATATGTATCCGCATATTCCATATTGGTTTACTATCAGGCAAGCCGCTGCGGAGATTCAGCATTCAACACTCGAGATCAATGATCGCAAATCTATGGCGAGAGCGGTACTTGTTTTCGACGAAGAATACAGATTGCTTGGTATGGTAAGGAGAAGAGATATTATCAGGGGCTTGAACCCCGAAAAAGATATAGAAAAGTCCTCCAAGCATTCAAGAAGCTACGTAGATATTCATACTGATCCTGAATTGCTGGAGATATCCTTTATTTCATTAGTGAATAAATTGCCTGAAATGGCAAACCAACCAGTAAGTGAGATAATGACTCCAGTTAGCATGACATTAGATTTTGGAGACCATATTATGAAGATAATTTTTGAGATGAACGAGCATAAGGCAAGTATGCTTCCTGTAATGAAAGATGATGTGGTCGTTGGGGTGGTTCGTACTATAGAAGTAATGAATGAAATAGCACATTTATTAGAAATTGAATAGTGGAATAATATAAAGGGTTTCTATGAGTTCAAATATTCACAACGCTAATGAACAACTACCAGATAAGCCATCAAGAGTTCAAATCAGCAAAGCAAAAAAACAGCCAACAGACTGGAAAAGAATTTTCTTTATTTGTCTTGGTCTTGGTATGTTTTTAGCTGTTTATTACTCTCCTGATTGGCCCGGTATAGATGATCCCTCAGGGAAGCATTTTGCACTAACAAAAGAAGGCAAAGCTGCTATTGGGTTGTTTTTACTAACTGCTACCTGGTGGGTAACTGAAGTAATACCTATCGGTATTACCAGTATAATGGTAGGAGTAGTGCAGGTTCTGTTCCTGATACGCTTACCTGAAGTCGCCTTCACTGATTTTATGACCCCGAGTGTTTGGTTTATTTTTGCATCAATTGTAATTGGTTTGGCATTTTCGAAGACCGGACTTACAAAACGCATGGCATATAAAATGCTTGCCTTAGTAGGGGAGAAGACGAGCATGATTTACCTTGGCAGTTTTGTAATGGTAGCGGCTTTGACATTAATAATGGCCCATACAGCAGTGGCAGCAGCTATGTTCCCACTTCTTATGACTATCTATAGTTTATATGATCCTGATAACAAACCATCAAAATTCGGAAAAGGTTTATTCATTGGAATGGCTTTCGTAGCTGGGGCTGGTAGTATTATTACACTGCTTGGTGCTGCCAGAGGTGCCGTGGCTCTTGGTTTTTTTGAGCAGATGACTAACATTAACATAGGATTCTTTGAATTATCTTATTATATGTTTCCTATTGGGGTTGTTATGGTCATATTATGCTGGGTATTCTTTATGATATTCTTCAAACCCGAAAAGAAAACAATCCCAGGACTTAGACAAAGAGTAGAAATTCTGAGCAGAAAACTTGGACCTATGTCATTGAATGAATTTATGACATTGATAATTGTATTTGGAGCTATTGGTGTATTAAGTTTAAGATCGTTTTTCCCGGAATTTGATTTTCTGGATAAAAGCGCAGTATTATTGGTTACAACAATTGCATTCTTTATTTTCAAAATTCTTGGTGTAAAAGACCTGGAAGATGTGCCCTGGAATATTATCCTTCTGTTTGGTGGTGCTATGAGTATCGGCTATTGCCTCTGGCAGACAGGTGCTGCTAACTGGATGGCTATTAACTGGCTTGTGCTGTTCGAGGAAGCCCATTGGTTTGTTTTTGTTATTGGTATTACGTTTTTAGTAATGATAATGACAAACCTGATAATGAATGTAGCGGCTATATCAATTATTTTGCCAGTAGCACTTGTCGTAGCAGGCTATCTGAATGTAGCGCCTGAAGTAATATTATACACAAGTCTTGTAGCGGCTGGTATGCCATTCCTGCTATTAGTAGGTGCTGCTCCAAATGCTATTGCTTACGAGAGTAAACAGTTTACCTCAGGTGAATTCTTTTTAGCTGGAATCCCGATGAGTATTGTATTAATGATAGTAACAGCTTTATTCGTGTGGTTTATATGGCCTGAGATGAATATGCCGATGCTATTGGAATAGACCAAGATTAGTTAATAAATATATCAAATTCTCTTTCCCAATCCTCCTCCTGAAAGTTCTGAATCAAAGGACTTAAAATATGGGAGGAGGTGCGAGTAATAGAATTCATGAGCTAAAGCTTTTAGGAATGCTATTCATCCTAAATAGCC
>CAYQTZ010000317.1:0-3874 GCA_964420565.1 uncultured Hyphomicrobiales bacterium | reverse complement strand
ACTGTAACATCAAATTATTTGCTCGTCTTATCAACCCAAATCTGCAATAGATGCTTGATTGTTTCCACTGCTGTATTCATGCCTTTCACGGAAAGCCATTCATTTTTGCTGTGGAAATTCTGACCGCCACCATAGATGTTAGGTGTTGGCAGCCCCATTTCAGTCAAGCGTGAACCATCGGTACCGCCGCGTATTGGTTTCCAATATGGATTAGCGCCTGCTTTATCTGCGGCTTCCCATAAAGCTTTGAGAACGAGCGGATGCTTATCTAACTCATCTCTCATATTGCGGTACATTTCCTGTATCTCTAAGCGGATATTTGTTTTCGGGTTAAGTTTCTGAACTTCCTTGATGATATCTTCCATTATCTCTTTTTGTTTATCAAGCCCGGGAGTTTCAAAGTCACGGAATAAGATTTTCAGTGTGGATTTAGTAACTGATCCTTCAACGCTATGTGGGTGAATATATGGTTCGTAAAGCTCAGTGGTTTCGGGAGCCATATCTCTTGGCATTCTTGCGATAACGTCAGCAATAGCACGAATAGAATTTACCATTATGTCTTTAGCATTACCGGGATGTATGTCTCTGCCTTCAGCGATAACAGTAGCTCCGTTGGCGCTGAAAGTTTCTTTATTGAGTTCGCCGGGAAGCTCTCCATCAATAGTATATGCATATTTAGCACCAAATTTTTCAAGATCGAATTTTACTGTTCCCTGACCAATCTCTTCATCGGGAGTAAAGGCAATCCTGATATCTCCGTGTAAAACATCTTTATTATTCATAAAATAATCTGCAGCATTCATTATTGCTGCTATACCAGCTTTATCATCAGCGCCGAGAAGAGTTGTGCCGTCGCTGGTAACTATAGTATCGCCGATCAGATTTTTCAATGGTTCATTTTCAGATACCTTTATGAACATACCATCCACGCCTTGCAGCGGTATATCTCCACCCTGATAATTAGTAATAATTTGTGGCTTAACATCTTTCCCCGGAGAATCAGGGGAAGTATCTACGTGAGCCAAAAAGCCAATAGCCGGGACTTTATTATAGGCTGGGTGCGTTTCCGGCAAATTTGACGGTATCGAAGCATAAACGTAGCAATGATCATCTATTTCTACGTTAGGTACTCCCATTTCCTTTAGCTCTTTAACGAGAAGATTAGCGAGGTCAAACTGTTTTTTAGTGCTGGGTGTTGTTCCTGTTCCATCCTTCGATTGAGTATCAATCTGTGCGTATCTTAAGAATCTGTCTAAAGCTGTTTCAGTCATAAAACTTCCTTTTTTTATATCAATAAAGAATATTTTTTCAAATTTTGATCAATCCGATTTCGTAATATAATAATTTATTTGCTGAATATTAATTGTGAATTGAATAATATATATAAATGTTGCAAAAAAAATTGAATTATTTGCTATCAGAAATAAAATTCATTATTAATTTTTCACCCAAAACTTCATTTAATAGACAGTTATCATACAGTCTTGGGAGTGGTGGGGACACTCTGATACAAATCTAAAATATCGCGAAATCATCATTTGTTGCATAAACTTTCTAACTCCTTTATTTTTTGTGCCGGAGAAAAGAGTTGCGAATTAGTCGGCAGCCTGGTCATACTTGATTGACTGATTATCTATGCTTCAGTTGACAATAGCAACTATTCAAAGGAATAAATACGAAAAATGTAATAGAATTAAAGATTTACTTTAGTAAATACTTCAGAATACATTATCTTTGTAAAAATTAATTTTCTGATTGGAGGTAAATAAATGAGAAAGTGGAAAATCGAAGATTCAGTTGATCTTTATAATATACGCGGGTGGGGCGAAAATTATTTCGGAGTAAACAGCAAAGGGCACGTAACAGTCAAAACAGGCCCTAATGATGCTGAAGTGGACCTTAGAGAATTAGTTGAAGACTTGCAAATACGAGATGTCTCCATGCCTGTATTGCTGCGTTTTCCCAATATTCTGAAGCACAGAATTGAAAGCATCAATAAATGCTTCGAAAAAGCATCAAAGGAATATAATTTCAAAGGGCAGTATTATTACATCTATCCTATCAAAGTGAATCAGGCAAAACCCGTAGTCGAAGAAATAATGAAGCATTGCGACGATTATAACATTGGCCTCGAGGCAGGGTCCAAACCCGAGCTTCATGCCGTACTTGCCACTTCACGTAATAACGATGCCCTGATAATCTGCAACGGCTACAAAGACGAAAAATTCATTGAACTCGCTCTACTTGCACAAAAGATGGGCAAGAATATATTCCTCGTAGTAGAAAAACTCAACGAATTAAAACATATTTTAGAAATTGCTAAACGCCACAAAATAAAACCAAATATCGGCATTAGAATTAAGCTTGCCAGCTCCGGCAGTGGCAAATGGGAAGAATCAGGAGGCGACCAAAGCAAATTCGGACTTAACGCCAGCGAATTACTAATAGCTATTGATATACTCAAAAAAAATTATTCTTTAGATTGCTTCCGCTTCATTCACTTCCATCTCGGCAGCCAGATCACAAAGATACGTAAGATAAAAAATGCCTTGCGGGAAGTAGCACAATTCTATGTGGAACTCCAGAAATCCGGCTGTCTAATAGAGTTTGTCGATATCGGCGGCGGTTTGGGAGTTGATTATGACGGCTCGCGTTCCTTTAACCAAAGCAGTGTGAATTACTCAATTCAGGAATATGCAAACGATGCCGTATATATGCTGCAAGATGCCTGCGAGAAAAATGATCTTAAGCATCCATCTATAATCACAGAGTCTGGCAGAGCTTTAACTGCTCACCATTCAGTACTGCTCTTTAATGTTCTGGAAACGACATCACTTCCTACATGGAACGAAAAAGAAGAGTTAATAGGCGAAGCGCACGAACTCTCAGTAGAACTATTAGAAATATTTCAATCTCTAAGACCTGCATCACTATTTGAATCATGGCACGATGCTCTGCAGATACGCGAAGAGGCATTGGACCTTTTTAGTCTGGGTATGCTTAATTTAAAGAACAGAGCCAGAATAGAACGCCTTTTCTGGAGTATTGCCCGAGAAGTATATAAGCTAAGCGAAGATTTAAGACATCTGCCTGAGGAATTCAGAAATCTTCCAAAATTTTTAGCAGATAAATACTTCTGCAATTTTTCGCTATTCCAATCTTTACCAGATTCATGGGCTATTGATCAGATATTCCCTATCGTGCCTATACACAGACTTGAAGAAAAGCCAGTCCATATCGCCACTTTGCAGGATATAACTTGCGATTCCGATGGTAAGATAGATCATTTTATAGGCGTTGGCGATTACTCACGATTCCTGAATCTTCATGAATTCAAGAAAAGCGAGCCATACTATCTGGGCGTATTCCTGATTGGTGCTTATCAGGAAATACTCGGCGATATGCATAATCTTTTTGGTGATACAAATGTTGTACATATAGAAGTTGACGAAAACGATTATAAAATTAAACAGATAATAGACGGGGAAACTGTCTCAGAAGTTCTGCATTTCGTTCAATATGACTCCAAAAAACTCGTTAGAACTATGGAAAGCTGGGTTACACGCTCAATAAAAGAAGGTAAAATTTCTGCAGCCGAAGGTAAAGAGTTCCTCTCGAACTACCGTTCTGGTCTGTACGGATATACGTATTTAGAATAGTGCGAACAACACTAATTGTTACAGAGGATTATTTGACTGATGTTTATTGATGATTCCATAAAAAAAATTATTCTTGTTATCTTATTGCATATATCATTGTAATGTTCACTATTATAAATATTTAGCAATTTAGCAATATTATAGAGACTACCTTTTATGATGATTCAATTCTTTTTTCAACTTCACAAATACTATTGAAATCCTCATTAATCAAC
>CAYQTZ010000316.1:0-3886 GCA_964420565.1 uncultured Hyphomicrobiales bacterium | reverse complement strand
AAAGATAATAGAATTATTTAATATAAGTATTTCTATTGATCTATCACAATATATTTTTATTAATTTTTTTTTGGAGGTTTTTTATGAAAAATGAATTATTTCAAATCAGAGTTAGCTACGTTGAAGCCGATTTAATCAACTTCTTTCTAATCGATACCTTTATATCAGGATCATATATTATGTATGGGACTGAATTTAAAGAAAAATTAGAAACAACAGTCTCTTCTATTGTATCATATACTGATGCATTTAAACATGGTATCATATCTTACATTGACTTTGAATTTCATATTTCTGAGATTATAATTATGTTTTACTACATTAGCAGCAAAGGAAAAGATTATCATGGTCTTTATACACAGTTAAGTGAAATCATTGACAAATTTTCTGAAGAAGATATCATTGATATAGTCTTTAATGATATATTTGTTAACAATCTTTCTGTTAAAATAACTGGTAATAAATTAGAAGATGATGATTTGTTTCAGTTTACTGTTATGCGTTTACAGGATTCAGATAGGACAATGATTCTTAATGTATTAGAAGAAATAAAATCATATTTGCAAGAGACTAAAGAGAACGATATAATCTTAAGCTATATAGAGAGTGTTTTTCAAATACTATCAATTGGATATCCCACTGGCAATAGTAATAGTTTACCTATTAATGCTATCTTGATCATCAATGAATATTTATGTTCATTTTCTGAACCTGAAAGTAAATATACAAACATACCTACAGATTTACTTGATTTTATGGCAATGGTAATGAATGATATGAATTCACAATTAGCAGGTATAGAAGATAAATTTCAAATGCGCTTTGGTGATATATTCTCTGGAAAGAAAATTTCAAAAAATATATTATCTAAGACATCTCAAGCAGACATCTTGTAAAATAGCTATTATAAACTAACACTAATAATAATTAATGCTTTTTTAAGCATAGGGACACTTATGTCCATATTGAAAATCAGAAAATATGAAAAAACAGCTTTTTTAAGTTTTTCAGAAAAATGAAAAAGGTCAGAAATTGATGACCTTTGAGTAAGTAATATTTTAAAATAATAATTGGAGGTAAAATGTTTGATAGCTCATAAACAAGAGAAAACCCTGACGACTTGAACATTATCAGGGTTCATACAATTTCTTAACGCACTTGCAATGATATTTTATTACTGTGCTCTCAGACACAAAGATAGTAATTCTGAGGATAATTAAAAAATTAATTTAAAAGGAAGAATATGAAAAATATCAATAATTCAATAATGAAGGCCGATGATATGACGGAAGTTAATAGTTTGAGTCTATTTGATTCTGATATGATTGATGATGATAACATTGATTTAGAAGAAGTGATTGATAGCATTGATAATAAATCAATGAAAAAGAATACATTTGAAATAAAGAATCAAGAGAAACCATTGATTAAAGCTGGTGATGAAGTTAAGATTCACAAACAATGCTTAAATGATCCATATATGTCAGAGCCACAGATGAAGGCACTCAAATATGATCTTCTTATCAATGGACAACAAGAATCAGTCAAAGTAGTAGAAAAGGATGGTGAAGAAATTGTCATTGATGGCAAGAACCGGCTTAAAGCACTACAGGAGCTTGAAATGGACACTTTTTATGAAATAGTAAATATCTCTGAAAAGGACATTTATTCCTACAGAAAGTCTCTGAACAAGATAAGAAAGAGATATTCTAAATCTCAGCTTGCCTGTTATGCTGCTGAAGAAAAAGAAGCTCTCATTAAAAAGAATAAGATGCTATTAAGTAAGAAAATGAAGGAATTAAAGAAAGGTAATTTGGACATAATTGATGATAATATTGATACTAACAAGTATTTGGCTCAGACATGGGGTGTAAACCATGACTATATTGCAAAAGCAACTGAAATAATGAAGATGAATAAATCAGAGTTTGAATTAATAAAGAAAGGAGAAAAGAAACTACTAAAATCATATAAGGAACTTAAGACAGGTTTTAATCAAAAAGAATCGCTTAGTCCAGATGAATTGCTAAAAAACTATGAAGATTCAACTGGAAGGAAATTGTCAGAACTTGAGAGCAATTATATTGGTTTTCTTGGTAGCAGTATAATACCAAAAGAAAAAGCAATAAAAACTGTTATTAACAAGCTCAAGCAGGAATACAATGATTTTAAGCCAGAAATGAAGTCTCAAAATCAGCAATTCAATGATCTGACAAACGAGTTCCTTGATTTTTTCAAGAAAGAATATGATGATGAGAAGTATCAGGAATTAGTTAACAGACTAAACGATAATAATCTATTGAAAATAAGCAAAAAGGAAAAGTTCAGTTTAGAAAACCGAATTGATGATATTAAAATGATTCTAAAGGATAATGAGAAAGTAAAGTTATCTCGAATAATAGATTTGAATAAAGAAAGAATCAAGCAACCAATACCAGAAGAGAAATCTCTGAACGGTAAGATAAAGTATTTCATAAGAGACAATTATCCATACTCAATAGGTAGTAACATTGCATTGGACATTTATAATGACTTGCTTAAGGTTTCGGAAGTAAGATCAATGTCCATGAAAGAGATATTCAATGATATAAAGAAAAAAGTAGAGGAGGGCGAATATGCAAATTAATATAATGCCAAGATATGAGCAGGAACAAATTGTTCCTGCTCACTTTGATTATACTATTGATGAACTCAGGAATATGTCAGAAGCTAAGTTCAGAGCATTAGTGGAGGAACTCAGACAACATTTTTTATACTTGATGGAAGAAAGGAATCACCCTGTGTTTAGTAGCAATATGTCAATAAAACAGATAAATCAGTCATTAATGAAGTTGAATTCTGGTTTTAATGGATGTGATTTCATACAATTGGACATTCCTCTAAGGAAGAATTATCAGACTGATCTGAAGGATGGTGCATTATTATATAATCAACATCCATCACAGGCAATTAATCAATGGTTGCCTGAAATGTTTTTCATTTACAGAGCAGATGGAATACGAGTAATAGATCAAATCTACGATAAAGACAAATTCTATAAGAATGTAAATGCTATTATTAATCATGACAGGTTCAGTTTTCATAAAAACAATCCAGAAATGAAATTTTCTCAAATAATAAAAAGAGGAATGAAAATAGTCAATGGCAATAAGCCTGCTTATAACTTTTCACCATACCTTGCTAAGTGGGTGTATTTGGAAGCTGCACAAAGATTAGCTGAAGATACTCAAAACTATTTCGTATTAGACACAAGCGCTGGTTGGTATGGAAGATTAGCTGGCAGTCTTGCATCAGCTAATTCAAGTGTCTTAAAGGATAAAACAGTTCATTACTACTGCACTGATGTCAATTCAACAATCCATGACAGGTTTTATTCAATAATTGGATATTGGAAGAAATTCATCAATCCGAATATCAGGTTTGAGCATTACAAAAGCATGATACCATCAGAGAATATTTTAGATGACGAATTCTTTTCATCAAGAGTTGGGACATTTGACTTATCATTCACAAGCATACCATACTTCAATGTTGAGCAATATTCAGAAGATAAAGCCCAGAGTTTTAAGAAGTATCCTATCTATGACAATGGGAAGGATGATTGTTGGAAGATCGGCTTTTTATATAGAACTATTGATAACATATATGCTTTGTTAGCGAATGAAGGAGAGTTCTGGATAAATGTTGCAGACACCAGATGTCAGGACTCAAATTATGGTTTATCACATTACACACTCGAAGATGATACTGTAGAATATGCTTTAAGCATAGGTTTTAAGCATATTTACACATACATAGTAATAATGCCATTGCTATCGAATTTAAAGATCAACATGCCGAAGAATCATGTAATAATTCGAGGAATGAAATATAAGTATGAACCAAT
>CAYQTZ010000315.1:0-3898 GCA_964420565.1 uncultured Hyphomicrobiales bacterium | reverse complement strand
TAAGCGACGAAGAAGCTGATTTCGAAAAACGCAAACTTTCTATAATTTCTCCTATCGGTAATGCTATTATGGGCAAGAAAATTGGAGATATTGTTGACGTAAAAGTCCCGGCAGGCAACATAAAATTTGAGATATTAGATATAACAAGATAATTTTTTATCATATCTTTAAACCTTTATTTATATTAAGTGTCTAAATACCAAATAGAAATAATTAATAAGGGTTTGATAAAGTGAGCAGTGCTGTTTTGATATTAGATAATGATAACGAGATACTGGAAGAGTACTCTGCGGGGAACACTGAACTGGCAGCTACATCTTTTGTTCGTAAGTATCAGAACTTTGTGTTCTCTATTGCACTTAGGTATCTGCATTCTTTTGATGATGCAGAAGACGCAGCGCAGGAGACATTCATTAAAGCATTAAAAAGCTTGCATAAATTCAAAGCTAACAGTTCGTTGAAAACTTGGCTTTACAGAATTACTATTAACGTTTGTAATAATATGACTCGCAAAAAGAAAGTCATGTCGCTTTTTAAAAGTAGTAGCAATGAGGATTTTTTCGATATCGCTGACAGAGATTTGAACCCTGAAGAAAAAATGGAAAGCCGAGAGTTTGAAGATAATTTCCTCAAAGCTCTCAATAAACTACCAGAAAAACAACGTGAAACTTTCGCTCTTAGATATTTCGAGGAATTAACTTACGAAGAAATATCCAATATGCTCGGTACAAGCGTTGGAGGATTGAAAGCAAACTATTATCAGGCAACCAAAAAATTAGCTCTATATCTTGAAAATAATTAACCGGAGGGCATCATGTCCGAAAATAAAAATATGATAGAATTTACACACAAGCAGATGCAGGAAATGCTTCCTGACTACGTTTTTGGCAGAGTTACTATCAGCGAAGCTAAAGCTTTCGAAGAAAATTTAGACCGCTTCCCAGACCTTCGCAAAGAAGTGAAAAGCGTAAAAAGTGTATTCAGTAAAGTAGAGCGTATGGATATCGACAAGAGAATAAACCAAAGGACCAGGAATCTTTCTATAAAAGTTAAGAGCCAACTGAATAGCAAAAAAAGCAATCCTTTTAAGTCACCTTTAGGGGTGCGATTTGTTTTGCCAATTATTGGGATAATTGTAGTTGGTATTATATTCTATATTTATTTCTTAAGCTTGGACTATACGCCAAATAACTCACCTGAGTATTCGGTAAACACATTCGAGATGGTCAAGCCACAGGAAATACTTGCTGCTATGTCTGACAGCTCAATATCAGATACAGATTATTTGGATTATGCAAGTGAGATAAGCATTAATCAGGATAACATCAATTTTGATGATCTGGTATTAGACGAGGAGGACTTCAATGAATCAATAGAAGAACAAATCAGCGAGCTGATACTCGGCGAATTGAATGAAGATGATTATATGAAAATACTTAATGACCTAAGCTCATCAAATGACTTGTATATTCCAGTTGATGATATAGATGAAAATGTTTTTCAATTAATACTAAAGGATATCGAAAATGAAGAATTCCTATAAAATATTCATGTTTTTCATTGTAGCAGCTGCTGTTGGTATATCTGCTGTTAGCATATCCGTCTCTGAACCTCCATTCAGAGCCAAAGAGAGAATAGAACAGCTAAAGAAGATCAAATTACTCGACATATTGGCACTTGACGAGAAAAGATCTGCAGAATTTCTTTCTAAATACAATGAACTCAATAGAAACTCAGAAGAAAAACGGCTCGAATTAGACCACGAAGTAGAAGTGCTGGAGCTAAAAGTTAAAAGCGATGCTCCCAAAGATGAAATTGTAAAGCAGACAGATACTGTAATAAAATTACAAAAGGAATATCAGGCTTCGGTCAATAAAAAGATGCTTGAAATAAAACCACTTTTAAATGAAATTGAATATGCCAGATATATTGTCTTTGAGAGTCGTTTCCACGATGAAGTCCGCAAAATCATTATGAAAAACTACCGCAACAGACACGATGGGCGCAATAAACGCGGCAGAGACATAGAATAAAACAAGTTTTTTTCTACATAACATCTCTTTTTTAAAATATCTGTTTTTATTGACAGATATTTTTTTTAATTTATTGATGTTAATTTGTATAATAGTTGTAGATAGAATATGTTAGAGACTTATTTAAAGATTATTTGCAGAATATCATCCATTTTATTCTTAGTGGTTATATTTACTGCATGCAAGGAAAATAGGGTAATAGAGAAAAAGGATAATGCTATTCCATATTACTTCGAAATGCATGATAAAAGCATGTATCCCGATTCTACTAATTCATTCAATTTCTCAGGATTTAGATGGCTTGCTTTAGACAGTCAGAATGATTATGATCTACAGCACTTCTGCGAATCTGATCCCCAGAATGTATATGTGGATAACACCAGAATACTAAAACTAAAAACATCAGGCGGAAAGATAAACAAACGCGGAGTAATAGTTGATCTGGATACTATACTGGGTTATGGTGTTTATAGCTTTGATTTAATATCAAGCACAAAAAATCTCAGCGACTTTGCTGAATTTTCATTTTCATTGATCAACTTAAAAAAAAGCAAATCAGAAAATATATCCGAGCTTGGTATTAAATTTTCCTACTCTGATCATGACAGCTTATCCAGTCCATTACAATACTATCTTTTTTCAACTACAGATAGAATACCCTATGAATTTTATCACGAAGAAAAGTACCCAACTCTTGACTTGACAAAGCATCTGATAGAGATAGACAAAGGATTTGTCCGCTTAGCAAGTTTCGAAGGATTTTTAGATTATCAGTCCTCTGAGTTCTTTGAATATACTTTTGAGTTCTCTGAAAATGACATGGAGTTAGAAGTGCCCAATAAAGTCAAAATTAGATTATCTTTATGCCTTAAGCCAGAGTATATAGAAGACATAACCAGACAGGCGGAAGTGGAAATCCTGAATATCAACTTTACCGAAAGCGAAGTATATTACTCACGATACTGATGATCTTTTTATTTTGCCAAATAAAAAGCTATCTCGGCGAGATAGCTTTAATTGAAATATATTTTTATATATTGGATTATTTAATCTGAATTGGTTTCAGAGCTGAAACGTATTTCTCTGCTAAGGCAAACCCACCGAATAAAACAGCAGAATATACCAGATTGCCAATTAATGCGTTTCTAAAAAATGGCAGTGCAGCAGTATAACAGCTAACCAATCCCTCGATTGTAATGGGATAGTACGCTAGCCAGTACGCTAAATTTGTTAGAATAAAGAAAACCAAAGAACCCGCAAGAGAAGCAATTACGACATTTTTAATATTATTTCTTTTTATCAAAGCCCAACCAACAAACACACAAAGGGCAAAGCTCAGATAAACAACCAAAGCAAGACTGTGGAATCCGATAAAAGCATCACTTAAGATCATGGCAGCTATCGGAACGGTAAAAGCGAGGCGTTTATCTGCAAACATTGCTCCACTGAATAGTGCTATAGCCGCAATAGGGGAGACATTAGCAGGGTGGTCAATCAATCGTGCAAAAACACCGATTATTACTAACCCCAGTAATGTAATCAATCTGATTGTATTTTCTTTTTTCATCGTTCTTCCTCATTAGAATATTATTTAAATAACTTTAATACAAAATTATAATATTTTATCGAAAATCAAAATTTTTTGTTAATATTTATTGCTTTTTATGTTGTTGATTCTGTATGGTGGAAGGATTTCTTAATATTCTGAACTCCTTGTGCCAATGAAACAATAGTTTCGTATTTAGTAGGATATATTCTACATAAACACCCCCTAACTCCATCTTAAAAAATGGGGATGTTAAAATAATAAAAATCAACATAACAGAAGATCGTGGGGTGTGTTAAAAAATAAAGATCAAAGTTAA
>CAYQTZ010000314.1:0-3902 GCA_964420565.1 uncultured Hyphomicrobiales bacterium | reverse complement strand
GTCAAAGTACAAACTGAGGGAATAAATTTTAAAAGAAATGTAAAAGTGCCTGCAGGAACCGTGATCAGCGTATCTATCCCAGAGCCGGCACAAGTTAAAGGCAAAGAAATAATCCAGCAACTGGGTGTGCATATCCTTTCCGATGAGCCTATCTCAGTTTATGGGCTTAGTACCCGATACCAGACTACAGATACTTTCCTGGGTTTACCTGTTAAAGTTCTGGGGAAATCCTATAGACCTATGTGCTATACAGTTTCTGAGTTGATGCCACAGTTTACTATTGTCGCTACTGAGAACAACACTAACGTAAGAATTACTCCAAGTGTGAACACAGTTAAAAATCAAAAGGGACAAGAATTTACTGTAAATTTGAACAGAGGAGATGTCTTTCAGGTAGTAGCCAGGGATGAGATAAACAGTAATTGCGATCTGTCAGGTTCGCTAATAATTGCTAACAAAAATATTTCTGTATTCAGCGGTCATCAATGCGCTTACGTACCGCGTAACATAAATGCTTGCAATCACTTAATAGAGCAGATGCCGCCCATCCCTTCCTGGGGTAAACATTTTTATCTCGGTAATCTTCAGGCAAGATCAAAGTATTCATACAGAGTAATGGCTAATGAACCCGATACCAGAGTATTCATAGATGCAAAACTTCATAAAGTGCTGGGGGCGGGTGAGTTTTTCGAGGAAATATCCGATAAGAGTATTCAGGTAACTGCTAATAAACCAATACTCGTAGCTCAGTATTCCCAAGGGTTCAAGAATGGCGACGATATTGGAGACCCAATGATGCTGCTAATAAGCCCAACGCAGCAATTCCTCAGACAGTATAGATTTGCCACACCTGTAAACGGAGACTGGAAGCACTATGTAAATCTGATTGTCCCAAATAAAGCAATAGGTACGATGAAGCTTAACGGGGTGCCAATAGACTCTACATCCTTCGAATCACTCGGACTTAGCCGCTATTCTATTGCTTATGTACAGTTGCCTTTCGGACAGCATGAATTGAAATGCGATCTGCCCTTTGGGATGTACTCTTATGGATTTGGTTTCAATAATAATGATTTTGATGCTTATGGCAATATGGGCGGACAGTCCTTCATCGAATATAATTTTTTCAATGATACTTTAGCTCCAATGATAGAGGAACGAATTACTGAAGACGGCTATGAGATAATTATTCGCGATGATCGAGTTGACGATACTGGCATTAAAGAAATTTCTGCTATCGAAAACTACGGTTTCGATATTTCAATGCCTGTGGTTGAGGAAGGTATCCCTCAGGCACAAATTGTTATAATACCTGAGGATAAATATGCAGATGGGCGGCTTGTTGTAGAGACCAGGGATGTTGCCCTTAATAAGGAAATACTGACTGTCTGTTATTATTATGATGCAACGGAAGGCGGATACAGATATTCAATAACCCAGGGTTCAGTAGTAGATTGTAAGAGTTTATTAGGATATGAAATTGGAGTTTTTCGTAAGTTATCTTTTAATTTTCACTCATCATCATTTTCAAAGACTGGGAATATAGATGCTTACGGAGAGTTTTCCGACGCATTATCTGTTGGCGGATATGGCGGTCTGATGCTTGGCAAATGGCTTAATGAGAAATGGCTGCTAAATATGAAGCTATCTTTAGATAGTTATGGCGGAACATTGGAATCCCCCGGCAGGATAGACAGTGTTCGAGATGCTCAGACAAACTTACTGCGACCATTTCAGGAGAATACTTTTTTAGAGTTCAATGGCAAATATATGCATATTGCTTTCAGCGCCGATTGGTATTTTCATAATTACTTTTATCTGAACGGTGGTTTGAATTTTGCAATTAATCTAAGCGATGATATTACTTTACGACACAGAATAAATACACCACAGGATTTCACTTATTTAAACGGAAAACGTGAAAAAATAAAACCTGACTCACCTACAGAAGTAGGTTCTTTATCAGGACTTCGCTTGGGGGTATTTGCCGGATTTGGAGTGAATTATCCAATATCCTATAGATTCACAGCGTTTACAGAAACCTGCTTTACTTATCATTTTGGCGATGTGATATCTGACGGAAACTGGACATTATCTCAGCTATCATTCCATATTGGTGCCAGATACCGCTTCAAACTCGAAGATTATTTTGAATAATATGAAATATTTCCAATGACATCAACTCCTATTAATCAGATATTCGCCGTCATGATGAAAGATCTGAGGAGTGAGTTTCGCACCAGATACGCTATATCATCAATTTCCTTGTTCGTGTTGGTTACAATTACTATGATAGTATTTAGTTTTCGGGGGGAAAGGATTGGAGCTTCCGAGGCTTCTGGCTTGCTTTGGATAACTTTTTTCTTTGGCTCAATGATGGGTCTTTCCAAAAGTTTTGTGAGCGAGGAAGAAAGGCAAACTACATTATTTCTAAAGCTATGCCTGCCATCGTCAGCTATTTATTTTGGGAAGTTGCTTTTTAATATTTTGCTTGCAGTATCCATAAATCTTCTTGCTTCATTATTATTCTATCTATTCATAGGCTATCCTGTTAATGATCCAATTGGTTTTTTGTTGATAGTCTTGCTTGGCGGATTTGGTATTGGTTCTTGCTCAACAATAATTTCGGCTATTATATCCAAAGCAAATAGCCGCGGTGCAATATTCCCCATATTGTCTTTCCCTGTTCTTTTGCCTCTGATAATCATTGGAATAGAGGCAACCAGTGCATCTATGAGCAGCTCAGAAAACACTTCTTTACTTAATAACTCTGCCCTTTTGATATCATATACAGGAGTGGTGATACCCATATCTTTTATACTTTTCGATTTCGTTTGGGAAGATTGACCTAAAACAAATGGGAAATCTCATTTATAGGGTTATTGCATATTTACAACTCCCAATTTGATAGCGACTAATCATCATTTTCTGTTAGCTTTGCATTTTTATTCCAGAGTTTTTCAGAGTTAATTTCTCCCATTGCGCGATTAGGATTTGTTTTTACTAAATGCTCTATTGCATCTACCGCATTTTCAATCATTTTGTTTTTAGCTTCTGTTTCTTCGGTTTCAAAGTGTGAGAGTACATAATCTACCATGCCGCCTTCAGGAAAGCGCTTTCCTATGCCGCATCTTAGACGGAAGAAATCTCGTGTGCCAAGATGTTCGATAATTGAGGCAAGACCGTTATGCCCACCGTCTCCACCAGATTTCCTGAGATGAATTTTGCCAACATCAAAATTATATTCATCAAGCACTACTACAATTTTCTCTGCTTCTATATGAAATTCTTTACTAATATATGCTGCTGCTTCGCCAGAATTATTCATGAATGTAATAGGCAAAGCAAGTAACACCAGCTTACCATCTATTCTCATAGCAGCGTGCTTAAAAAGCGGTGAAAGCTGCATAATCGGTTTTTTGTTCTTGCTTGCTAAATGAGTACCTACCATCCAGCCAATGTTGTGGCGTGTTTCAGCATATTTTGAGCCTGGATTACCAAGTCCTAATATTAACCAATCTACTTGTTTTGCCATTAGATGTTCCTGCTTTTTAATATATTTTTTAATTCTTATTAAATTTTACTAAAAAACGTTATTAGTTAGCTTATATTATTTAGGATATTAATTGTAAGCAAAGAATGTTCAGTAAAAATTTTATTTTTTATTTATAGAATAGTTACCCATCTTAAAAATGAACATAGAAGAGACCATTTTGAGACCATAGTAAAACCCCATAATTAATTATTAAATCAATGCCTCCGCAGCCATCGCTTACTGAGACTGTGTGATGGGGAATAAATATTGTGAAAAATTGCAATAAAAACGATCCCTCCCCGGCCCTCCCTTATAAATAAGGGAGGGAGTAAGCACGGAAAATCCCCCTTAATTTTAAGGGGGAACA
>CAYQTZ010000313.1:0-3924 GCA_964420565.1 uncultured Hyphomicrobiales bacterium | reverse complement strand
TCTCTCATACAGCCATGACAACGGTAACAGCTGGGAGGGACCAGTTCGGGTCAATAATGATACTGTGGGAAACGGAAAGGACCAGTTCTTTCCCGCGGTTTCGGTATCGAAAGAGGGATGGGTTCACGTAACCTTTTACGACCGAAGGAATGACAGTTCGAACACGCTCCTGGAATATTGGTGGGCCGTATCTTTCGACGAAGGAAAAACTTTTGAGAACTTCAGGATCACCCCTAAATCATTTTACTTTGTAAGTAATAATTCAGTAATGCCTGCTGGTGGAGCTCACCTTGGCTATTACTGGGGAGATTATTCATCTATCACAGCTTATGACGGCAGAATTTATCCCTGCTTCTGGATACCAGACCTCGAGTCATCTCCTCAAAGTCAGGTTTACTGGTCGAATGACATTTATACAACTTTGATTTTCTCAGGGCCAAAACCACCTCAGAATGTGGCTTATGAAAATGATTACGAAGAGCCAAATATTCTTACTTTGACATGGGAAGACCCAGAAAAAAATATGCTGGGCGGAGATATGCCTGATTTTAAAGTTATTATCATCAAAGATGGTAACGAAGTAGCCATCGTTGATAAAGGCGTACAAACATATACTTTCAACGACCTGGAAAATGGTGAGCAATTCACTTACCATCTGAAAACAAGAACAGAAAGCGGACAGGAAAGTAGCATAGTCTCTATTTCAGGGGTTGCTGGAGGAGCTTTGAAACCAATGCCCCCGACAGACTTCATTGCAAGGCCTAATGAAAATGGTATCCAGATCAACTGGATGAATCCTGAAACACATATTGACAACTCATACTTTTTCGATTTCGAAAAGATAGTAGTCTATAACTCTGATGATGAAACAGAGCTGGCAAGCATTGACGCTGAAAATATGGTTCCCGGAGAACCCTCAATGTATCTGTTAGAAGTGCCTACTGATAAGTTTTATAACATTAGTATAGTTGCCGTTGGGAAACGCGGCAATACCGAAACTGAAAGCGATTACTCAAATACTATACTTGCTTATGCCGGTGCCCCCAAAACCTCCTTGAACGAGAATTTTGATGCTGAAACGATTACCCCTTACTATACAAATAGCAAATGGGGCTTGACTCAGGAAATTGCCTACGACGGCGAGTATTCCTTTACAGATTCCCCTGAAAGTCCTTATGATAGAAACTCGATGAACAGAGTCTATTTCGCACCACAAGTTATCTCTAACGATCTGAAAACTTTGAGCTTTGTGCATATATGCAACGTAGAAGCCAATGATATTGCTGCCCTTACAGTTTCTAATGACTTTGGTGAAACATGGACTGACCTCAGATGGTATAATATGGAATTGCACGAAGAGTTTACAGGCAACTTAGAAACAAGCGAGTGGCTCGAACAGCACTTGAGCTTAGCCGATTACGTTGGTGATACTTTATATATTCAGTTCTATGTATCTTCCAATCAATTCAAAGAGGAAGACGGTTGGTATATTGATGATCTGAAAATTGACGACAATCCAAATTCTGTAAACGATCTTGAGTTAACAAACAATCTGTTTATCGAAGTCTATCCGAATCCCTCGAATGGCGAAGTTCGCATAATAGCAGAAAATTCTGTAGCGGGACAGTCTATTGTTGAATGTTATGACGGCATTGGTAATAAAATAATGGATATCGACAGCGGCATGATGATAGCCGGCAGACATGAATATAAAATTGATTTCGTAGATCAGCCCTCTGGCATATACTATCTGAGATTCTCAGTTAATAACTATACCAGAACTATTCCTGTTTCTATCGTCAGATAATATGCCAAACCACATATTCTTATACAAATGTCCCGTATGGAAATTTTCCAACGGGACATTCTATATTTTCATGTTTCTCAGGAAAAGTGTATTTTTATATTATTAATTTGTTTCAAGATAAAAAATATCTAATAAAGTGAACAACAAAACTACACAGAAGAATCAGGAATCAGCCGCAAAGCAGTCAAGTGATAGTATTATGCCAAAGAAAAAGAAAGCAGCTTCGTCTGCTAAAGGACCTTGGCTAATACAGTCAAAATCATTGCTTACACCCGGGCAAAGAAGCGACCCCTTCTTCAAGAACTTTTTGAATAAACTGACAGAATCCCTTCAAAAAGATCTGCATATACAACATGGCTCAAAGATACTATGCGCCGTAAGCGGAGGCGTAGATTCAATAGTCATGCTTGATGCTATGGCGTTGCTTGCTGCCAAATACGATTATAGAATAGCCGTAGTCCACATTAATCATAATCTACGCGGTGCATCTTCCGACAGGGACGAACAGCACGTAAAAGCTGTCTGCCGAAACTATGGTTTCTATCATTATATATCATCAGTGGATGTAAAAGCTTATGCAGACAAATTTTCGCTTTCTACAGAAGAATCAGCCAGATCACTGCGATATGGATTCTATGAAAAAATTGCTAACAGCATAAATGCTCATTATGTAGCTATAGCCCATACTGCCGATGATAATGCAGAAACTGTGCTATTCAATCTTATTCGCGGCTCAGGGCTGACAGGTCTAACTGGCATACCCCAAAAACGCTTGCTCGCTAAGAAAACTTTTGTAATCAGACCATTACTTGATTTTCATAAAAAGGAACTAATTGAGTTTGGTGAGAAACGCGATCTTATCTGGTATGATGATGAAACAAACTCTCTGCTATACTATACGAGAAATAAAATACGGCATGAGCTTATACCTATACTCGAGCGTGATTTTTCTCCGGCAGTAATTGATGCTATCAATCGTTCTTCCAGACTGATTGCCGGTGCCGATGATTTCATTGCTTCACATATTAAAGATGTTTTCAGCAAGCATTTTCGTGGCAAAAAAAATGAAAAGATGACTTTTGATGTTGCCTATATGAAATCCAACGATAAATTCATGCAGGGCGAACTGATACAGGAAGGATTGAAAGTTTTTTTTGGTATGAAATCTATTGCCATGAGTACTATTGACAGAATATTTGAACTAATGGATTCCGAGACTGGCACAGTTATAGAACTTGGAAAAAAAATAATTGCACTGAAAAACAGAGGCGTTGTTTTCATTACCAAACAAGAAGAGCCAATAAACATTAACTTGAAAATTGAGAATATTGGCGAATATGAATTTGCCGGGAAAAAACTAATACTCGAGCAAGTGGACAGACGCAGCCTCTCGTTTAACGAAGACAGTAATGTGGAGCTCTTAGATATGGAATTCATACCGAAATTTTTATACATCCGTAACTGGGAGGAAGGCGACAAATTTACCCCGCTCGGTATGAATGGCTCTATGAAACTAAGCGATTTTCTTACTAACGAGAAAGTCAGTCTTTTCGATAAAAAGAAAGTATATGTGCTTGCTACTAAATCAGATATCCTATGGGTCATGGGCATGCGACTAAGTGAAAAATATAAAGTAACAAAACAAACTAAAAAAATATTAAGAGCTACTCTGAAGGATTTATAATGGTAGATCTGAGCAATCCTGCTACTGGGCTATCTGATTCTGATATTGTAAATTTATTTGATGAATTGCCATTATGGTCTGCACCATTTGGCATAGATTTACTAAACAATATTATTTTTCGCAAAAATATGAATGTCTTAGACATTGGCTCCGGTGGCGGCTTCCCTTTGCTGATATTAGCTCAACGGCTCGGAGAAACCTGTAAAGTGTATGGACTGGAACCAAATATGGCAGCTTACCAAAGAATAGCAAAAAAAATTGAATTAATGCAGCTCCCTAATGCTTCCATAGCCATGATGACTGCCGAGAAGATGGATTTCGATGATAATTTTTTTGATATGATAGTATCAAATAATGGTTTGAATAATGTACAGGATATTGAACTTAGCTTTCAGAATTGCTCTCGTGTTGCCAAAAAAGGATGCCGATTAGT